>JALRAZ010000404.1 GCA_023257935.1 Verrucomicrobiota bacterium | reverse complement strand
TACCCCTTTGATCACCCCATCTCTGCCTTGGCGGAGGTGGGGTTTTTCTGGCACCAAAACAAGCGAGACATTTGTTTATGGCAGATTATCTTCTAAGGTGGTCATTGCGAACTCAGTGAGGATCACTCACTGCCCCACCATTCGGGGTGCTCCAATAGATGCCCTAGCAGTGCCTGATCCGCTTCAGGAAACGTATAGTGCAACAAGTCTGAGCAAAGAACCCACCTGAAGCTGGCACAACCCAGTGCCTGAGGTTCCCCGGAGGCAAGGGAACATTTGAAAAACCGAATCCTTACCCTCTTTTCTGGGTAAACATGATCCTCTTCATGCAGAAGAGGCCCCACGGTCACTTCGCAACCAAGCTCCTCACGGATCTCGCGGACCAGACAGCATTCATAGCTCTCGGCTGGTTCTCGCTTGCCTCCTGGGAATTCCCAGAGTCCTGCCAAATGCACTCCAGGTGGGCGCTGAGCAATCAACAGTCCGGCCTTGGTGAAAATAAGGGCTGCGGCGACTTCGATGGGAACAAGGTTCTTCACAGGCAAGAAAAAGGGCGACAAATCCAACTTGTCGCCCTGGCAATAGGAGTTAATCAGCTAACTGATCTATTGATCAGCCTGAGCCTCAACCACAACTTCGGCATCGTTGGCCTCGGCCTCAGCAGGAGCCAGCTCAGGATGCTTCTTCAGTAAGGCCTCGCGCCGACTACCTGCTTCAGCGGTGTAGCGACTCGAGACGGTGGGCAGCAACACCCGATCGTAGAGAGCCAAGGCCAAGGCTGGTTCGCCAGCATCTTCGTGCAGGCCAGCTTCAGCTAGATTGGACTGGTGGGCCAAGTAGGTGTTGGGAAAACTCAGGTTGATGGATTTGTAACCTTCGATTGCCTCGGCAGAGCGCTCAAGAGCCTCCTGACAAGCTGCACGACCATACATAGCCGTTCCCTTCAGAGGGCTGTCGGCATGCTGAGCAAGGTAGCGCTCAAACTGTTCGAGCGCCTGAGTGTAGTCACCCTGCTCAAAGAAAGCCTGGGCAGCAAATAGTATCGCTCGGCCTGCCGCCGCCTGGCCGGCGTGTTCGCTGGCAATACCCATCAGCTTTGCTGGATCCTGTGGGGCAGGTTCCTCGCCACTGTTAGCGGTAGCAGGGCGGTAGCGAGCCTCGAAAAGCGCATTGGAAGCATCCAGTTCAGCCTGCGTCTTGAAGTGATTCGAGACGTAGAGGATCAAGCCGACCCCAAAGGCAACCGTTCCAACCGAGAAAATCTTCTGCTTGTTGGTTTCATACCAGGTGAGTAGATCAAACACTCCGGTGGATTCTGATTCTGAACTCATAAAAACGGTTATCTTTGAGATCCCTGCGAAAAAGGCAAGTGATAAATGACTTGCCAGCCATATCATGCTAAGACGGGTAGTCAGATTTCAGGGCGCTTTCTCGGCACTTTGAAGCATTTTGACAAATTCGGAGCGAGCGTCCTCCACCAGATCCCGGGGTCCAGTGCATTTGATAAAAATAGAACCAGCGGGTGCCTCAAGAATCCCGGCAAGCAATGAGTAATCCTTCATGGCTGTCTTCGGTCCCACCGGTGAGCCACTCATGAAAGTGCCAGAGGCGCGAACCAAGGTCAGACCCATGCCCTTGACTTCCATTTTCTCGGTTTGAGTTCCCAGCTGGGCCACAGGTTCCTTGAACTGCCTGAACCAGCGCTGAATGTTGGCATCGACTCCTCCCGCTCCACCCGGGCCAAAATAGAAATACACCACTTCACCTGGTGTCTTGATCCCTTCCCGACGGATGCGGAACTGAGCTTGCCGCATGGAGGAAGCTGGCTGCATCTTTTCCCAAGCCTTGGGGACATCAAACTTGATATCGCTCACCTTGATAGGCTCAACATCAGCGGCCCTGAGCCCAAGCGAGGCAAGCACCATCACCCAGCACAATAATTGTTTTGATAGTCTGAAGCACGAAGTATTCATCCTCAAAGGGCTTAAGTGCAGAAAGAGTCCGAGGCAAGATCAATGTGGCGGGGCACTTGACCAGATGAGGGATTGGTTCCAATCTTGCCTACCTGAAAGATCCCTCAATCGACGTTGGGTGTGATCGACTCAAGCTCTAAACCTGACCGATTCGAACAAGCTCATCCATGAACACAAGTCGTTTGAAAGGGATCCTGCATGCCTTCGCGCTGATGGCACCCATACACTGGCTCACATCCTGCGCACAAGAGGGCAATCAAAGCATTCCAGTGGATGAGCCTCAGGCAAGGAGTTCCACCACAGAGGAAGTTTCTCTCAAACCGACCGGGACCCAGTCCCTGATGAGCTACACCCAGTGGATGGCGCGCTGCGCCTCACTACCAACCAACCGCCAGCTAAAAGGGGCCCTTCCCGATCCGGCTTTGCTTCCCATCAAGGAGATTGACCCATTCACTCAACTGCTGGATGTGTTTTTCGAACAAATGCTGACCGGCCCACTTGGGGAGACCAAGCGATGGGTGCGAGAAGTGGAGAGCAAGAAGGATTTTCAGGATCTTTCCAAGGTCTACTTCGAAAAAGAAGGCATACCTTTCATGCCCTTTGCCATGAAACTTGAACTTGGAGTGGAAGACCGAGCCCATTTCCACGGGGATCTGCATGGGGATATCCACTCTCTGAACACTTGGCTCAAACACCTCAACCAGGATGGAACACTCAATGGTTTTGAACTCACATCCCAAAACGATCATCTTATTTTTCTTGGGGACTACACCGATCGCGGCGCCTATGGGGTGGAAGTAATGTATGTTTTGATGCGTCTCAAAACAGCCAACCCGCAGCAAGTTTGGATGGCTCGTGGCAATCATGAAGATATCCAGCTCACCATGAACTATGGGTTTTTGAGGGAAGCCACCTCCAAGTTTGGGCCATCATTTCCGATCAAACGTTTTTCAAGACTCTATGACATGCTGCCTGTGGTGATTTACGTGGGCCATGGCGGGAATTATATCCAATGCAATCATGGCGGGGTGGAACCGGGCTATCAGCCCTCAAAAATGCTGAGTGCAGCACATTCCATTGCCTTCGACGCAATTGGGCAACTTGAGCAAAAATCATTTTTGGATCGCCAACCTGATGTCAGGCAGTGGATGGGAGAGGACGGCTGGGCCGTGGCTCAAGCCAACTACGCTGATTTCAAACCAACCAGTCCCACCACCCCGAAGGTTCTCGGATTCATGTGGAATGACTTCTCTGTCAGCCGCGATGAACCTCAACTCGCCGTCGATCCCGGCCGCGCCTTTGTTTATGGCGACAGGCTTACGAATCTGATCCTTGAGAGCCACAACACGGGTGGCCCCAGAGTACAAGCTATTTTCAGGGCGCATCAACATTCCAGCCTACCCAACCCTCTCATGCGGCGACTGGTTCACTCGGGCGGCGTTTTTCGCCACTGGCAGGAACGTGATGTGCCGCTTAATGCGTCGGAAAATCTAAGTGGATCAGGGTTGGAAACCAGTAGCACGCGGCGACTTGTAAAGGGAGCTGCCTACACGTTCAATGTTTCGCCCGACAGCAATTATGGCATCGGCAATAACTACCAGTTTGATACTTTCGGCAGATTACATCTGAGCGGGAACTTCGAGGACTGGAAGTTGGAAGTCATTCAACTTCCGGTGAATCAATGAGCTCTTCTGAAACGGCCTGGTAAAGTTCGGCCATGGGAACAAGTAGCGCTTCAAGCTGATCAAGATAAGTTTCCATGGGCATGGTGTCTCGCCGATCCCTCAGCTCATGAATCGCCTGCTCCAGCGCATCACGCTGCTTTCTGCTTGCAGGAGAAAGTCGCTTTTCAAGCTCGCTTTCAATGAGATGAAATTGACTAGCTCGACGGCCGTCAGGCATGGAGGCATCAGAAGATTCTTTGACAAGCCGCGTCCCTCGAAACCATTCTGCAGGGGTCCCCTTCGCATCCCCCGTATCGTCAAGGAGGGCATGCTCCGAAGCCAGACGCCCCTCAATCTCGTAAAAGGCTCCTGTTTGCTTGGAAGCAATGATGAAGGCCTCCAACAAGGAGGTTTGACCATCCTTATCCAAGTCTGCTGACTCACTACCCAAGGCTTCCACCAAGTAGGAGCCAAATCGGGCAAAGTTCAATTCAAAGCCATCTCGCGTAGCGGTCAGGATCACGCGATTAGGCCCGGAAAGTCGCTTGATAAAAGGGGCTGATGCCGAGGAAGTATTGATGACTGCCAAAGGCCGTTTGATATCGCTCAACCATTCGGCCAGATCAGATTCTGAGATATCAGGGCCGCGCACATTGAATCGAGCCAATCGGCCATCGTAAGTGCCGTGGCCAATCAAGGCCAACCAGAGGGGGCGGGAAGAAGCCTGAGCCAGTGTCTTGAGCCTTTCTCGAACCTGGTCTCGCACCGTCTCAGTGGGCATGTCTTGGTTCGGCTCAGGCCCTATGAGGCTTACCCTTGCATCGGCTTGCTGCCCTACTTGGACCAGCAAGGTTGCCCACTCATCGAAAAGGCTCTGGTATTGGGGCTCACCACCGGCTCCCACCACGATCAGCAAGTCGGCAAGTTCTGCCTGAATGGCTTGAACTTCTTGAACCTCTACGACCTCCTGAGCCAAGGCTACTGGCGGGATACAGCCAAGCATCACGGCATATCCCCAGCACAACAATGAGTGCTGTAGGTGATTGACCATCGACCTCATCAGGCGAGCCCCCCTTTTCGCCTGAGATACCATTCGAGCAACAATAAGGTCACGGCCAGAGCAAAAAGGTAAGGCGTATGCCAAATAGGCGTGATGACCGCATGCATGACGGGAGCTGCCTCGAATTCGAGCTGCTGGGCCCATGCATCCAGATCCGCTTTTTCAAGCACCCTCCCCCCCGTCTGCTGAGCCACCAACTCGAGCCACTCTCGATGCGGTTGGAGTGATTGGAATTCATCGGCACTAGGATCATTGGTCCAGCCAGCCTCTTCTTGAGCCAATAAGTTGCCATTTGAGTCGCTCACCTCGACGGCTAAATGATAAGCCCCTTCCTCGCGGGGCACAAACTGTGCCTGGTAAAGCCCTGCCTCTCTGAGGCTAGGCTCAGCAGTCAATTCGATGGATCGGGCCCGCCCTTCATCAGTCGAATCGGTGAGCGGTTCCAAGTCGTCTGATGAAACCTTGAGGTGTGTCACCACCAGCCTGACCTGAGCCTGATCCACGGGAAGGAACGAATCATCACGCACGGCGACTTCAATATCCATAGCCGGCCCAGACTCCATCATCACTCGCTTCAAATCGACTCGAGTCTGCGTGGGCACATCAGCGATCAGGCCACGAATCATCTGTCGCCATGCCTTGCCCAGATCCCCACTATCTGTCTTGTCCTGCATCTGCCAACGCCAGAGGTCACCGACTGCCATGATCATGCTCCGACCGGCGCCAAACCTCTGACTGACCAAAGCTGGGTAGGTTTCACCAGAAACCACATCCTTGGCCTGCATGAGCACTGAGGCCCCGGGCTTGACACGACGCACGAGGTTCACCACACGAAACTCGGGCATGGAGGCCAGGCGCTCCTGCTCCATGGCCTCGGTGGAGCGCAGCCGAATCCAGGGCTGAAGCCAACCTTCCCGGGTGAGTTCAAGCGACACTTTATCAACCGACTGAAGCACATCGGAGTCATCGAGGTATACAGGCAACATCCTTCCAAGAGGCGTCTGTTCATAATCTCCTCGCGTCAATGACTCGTAACCACCAAGCATCATCAGTCCCCCGCCCCGCTCAGCGACAAAACGCTGAATCAGCCCCATCTGGTCTTGGGTGAAAAAGCCCGCCTCGAGGTCATCCAAGATAATGGCTGTGTAAGCGAAGAGATCCTCAGCCTGATTGGGAAAACCGCCCACCAATTCACTTTCATCCCTGATATTGAGACGAGTGAAGACCGCTTGATCCATTTGCTCAGTGAATTCGTCCTTGCGATCAAAGCCTCGAAAGAGTGGGTTACTGGTTTCACCCTGTCGTCCCTTAAATTCAAATTTGGGGGCCTTGCGCGCAATCCGAATTAACCCCACTAATTGAACCTGATCATCTTCGGCTAGAGAGCGGTTGAGGAATTTGTATTCCCAGTTTGGCCGGCCCGAGACGTAGAGAATTCTCTGCGGGTTGACTGGACGCTGGACCACCACCATCCGCTGATTGTTAGCTTGGGTGGCTTCAGCCATTCCCTTCTCTGTGGTGATGGCATCGGCGAGGACTCGTGCATGGAGGCGGTAGAAGGAAATCCCTGGTTTAGTGGGATTAAACTGAAACCGGGCGTTGAGCGCCGCCTGATCACCCTCAACGGCAAGCTCAACCGTTTCCAGGGGTTCAGCCTCGATTCCTTGTTGCCCGCTGCCCTCCCCCTTCTGGTCCTGCTGATGAACCTCGACTTCATACAAGTCGACGGCAAGAGCCCTCCCAGCAAAACCAGTCGCTGTGAGATCAGCTCGTAGGGTGACCGGTGCATCCTCAAAGGCGGTTTGGCTTACCGATACCTGCTGAATGGAAACATCAGGGGAGGAAAGATCTGAGCCGACAATGAGAGGGTAAACTGGAGGAAGCCCCGAGAGATCCATGGCGCTCAAGTCCTTATCACCAGTGGTGTTACCATCGCTGAGGAGGAGTACGCCCGCGAGCGGCTGCTGCTTGAAGCGAGAGGCGATTTGAGACAAGGCACCACCGATGTTGCTGGCGCCCCCATCAAAGGATAACTCCGAATAATCCTTCAGCGCATGCAGACGGGAATCCATGCCATAGCGCCTGAGCTGAAAGGTGGACTCAAGTTGATCGCGCCAATTCCCCGAATCAGTCAGCAAAATGGCCATGGCTTCTTCCCCTCTTGAACGCCCCAGTCCAGGGTCCATGATGCTCATCGATTGACTGTTATCTCCCACCACAGCCATGTAGTTAGCGCCAGGCTCGGGTTGTTGTTGACTCCACTGAGGTTCAAGCAAAACGAGCAATAGGGCCGCAACGGCCAATAGTTTGAGCAGAGCGCAGGTCAGGGAACGCTTCCAAGGTAGGTGCGAGCGTCGATAGCTCCAGATCAGCAAGCAGAGGAAGAGGATCAAACCTGCCGTCATGTAGGGCAGCCATGGGGCATTGGAAAAAATAAGTTGGCTAGGCAGGTCCATGACAAGCTTGGTCGGAGGAGTTTACCCCATGGCCATCAGGTTGCAAATGACCGAATGAGACTAATTATCGGGAGAATCCTGCTGCTTGCGAGCATGCTCAGCTCGCTGGTCCAGGATTTTCTGAGTTGGACGATACCGCGCCACAAACTGCTCCCTAAAGCTGGCAAAGGTTCCGCGATCAAGGTGATCGCGAATGGCCTGCATCAGGTCCAGATACATGTGACTGTTGTGGACACTGAGCATGCGCAATCCAAGGATCTCATTGACATTGAGCAAATGACGCAGGTAGGCACGCGAAAAATGAGTGCAGGCATAACAATGACAATCTTCCTCTATGGGACGCCAATCACGCTTGTTGTAACCAGCTTTAATACTGATGGTGCCATCCTTGGTGAAAGCTGTGCCGTTGCGTGCTACCCGTGTGGGGAGGACACAATCAAACATGTCAACACCCCTAGCGACCAGCTCAACCAGCTGAGCTGGGGTTCCAAGCCCCATGGCATAACGCGCCTTGCCCTCAGGCAAAAGAGGTTCGGTCAGCTCAACCGCCTTCATCATTTCAGGCTCAGGCTCTCCCACGCTGACACCCCCAATGGCATACCCATCAAAATCCATACTGCAAAGGGCCTCGGCACAGTAGGCTCGCATTTCGGGATGGCTCCCACCTTGAACAATGCCAAAAACCTTCTGACCCTTGGCCCTAGGTTGTTCCAGGCAAAGAGCCGCCCAGCGAAGGGTTCGATCGACCGCTTCCTTCATTTCTCCAAGTGGGGCATCGTGGGCAGGGCATTGATCGAAGGCCATCGCGATGTCTGAACCCAGCTGTCGCTGAATGGCCATCGCCTCCCGAGGGCCAAGAAACAGCGTCGAGCCATCCAGATGAGACTTGAACGCCACACCGTCCTGACTGATTTGACGAATTTTAGCTAGGCTAAATACTTGAAAACCTCCGCTGTCAGTCAGAATAGGAAGATCCCAGTTCATGAAGCGATGCAGGCCGCCGGCTTCATTCATGATCTCCATACCGGGTCGAAGAGCAAGATGATAGGTGTTGCCCAGCAGGATCTGGGTGCCCATTTCAGTCAGTTCCCTGGGGTCAAGAGCCTTGACGCTAGCTTGGGTGCCTACTGGCATGAACACGGGCGTCTCGATGACTCCGTGCGCCGTAGTCAATTGACCGCGTCTAGCTCGAGTGCTGCCATCCTTTTTGAGCAGAGTAAACATGCACCCGAGATGGTGAACGCGGCATGGGGGTATCAACAACTTATTTCTGAGCCGAATGTGCTCGACCTCGAAAAAGCCAGGCGGGATGCGAACCTGTCCAAGACTCGAGCCACACTAGCTGATGCCCCAGTTGAGGGCGCAAAATCAACGGCGTGATTTCACATTCATGGAGAGAATCGAAGTCCCGTGGGTGACCCATCCTGAACCCCCAACAATGATGCGTCGACATGGAAGCCCTGTCTGCGGATCATGAGTGAGCGCCTCATCACTCATTTTTTGTTCCACTTCAAAACGCCGGACTTTTTGCCCCTTCTTTGCTGGGATGGTTTCGTAAACGTAGGTAGCCATGAGAAGAATGTATTGGATTTATCCTTTTTCATTCCAACAGACTCGAAGATTGTCAAGATTCGAACCCCCTCCCCTTGGAATGAATCTAGGAGAGTATGACATGCCAATCAGTTTGATAAGCAGATGGTATCGACATCAGCTCGAACGCCTATCAGGCCACACATCCCTAGTGATTATGTGGCTGGCTGCATGCTGGCTGCTTACCGGATGTCAGAGCGGCCCTTACTACTTCCATGCCATCCGGGGCCAATGGGAAATTGAAACAAACAAGACCTCCATTGCCAGCCTTCAAAGCGATCCTGACACCGCAAGCTCGATGCTGGAAACCTTCGAAGCCGTTGAGCGAATCCGCCGATTCGCTTTCTGGCAAATGGCACTTCCTGCCGATCAGGCCTACGAAGATTATGTCGCCCTGAATCGACCCTGCGTGGTTTGGAATGTGACCGCCTGCCAACCTTTCAGCATGGAGGCTCATCAGTGGTGGTATCCTTTGGTCGGCAAACTGGGTTATCGCGGTTTTTTTAATCCATCCTTGGCAGAAGCCTGTGCCACATCCATGCGACAACGCGGATATGATGTCGTGGTGGAGGAAGTGGCAGCCTATTCCACCCTCGGCTGGTTTCGTGACCCCATTTTCAGCAGTCTGATGTCATGGCCTACGGATCAACTAGCCGAACTTATATTCCACGAATTGGCACATCAGCGGGCCTTCCTACCCGGAGAGACTGACTTGAATGAAGCTTTTGCCACCGTGGTTGCCAGAGAAGGGGTTGAGTGCTGGCTGACCTCCGAGGGGCGCACCGTGGACCTGGCTCGATACCGTCGTGCCAAGAAAGTGGAAGACCGATTCGTGCACTTGGTCATGACTTGTCGGGGTCAACTCGAGTCATTCTATGCGACACTCAATCCAAAGGATATTTCCTCAGGTCATGACAGGTTGGAGAAACTTCAAGCCCGAAAGGCATCCATTTTCATGGACTTTCGCCGGCACTTCGAGCACACACTGATCCAGGAACCTGGCCTCATGGCTTACCAAGCCTGGATGAATGAACCCCTGAACAATGCACGCCTGAAATCATGGGATACCTACTATCGCCACGTACCTGTGATGGAAACATTGTGGGATCAGCATGTCGGAGACTGGGAGGGTTTTTACAAGGCGTTTGAGTCCTTTGACAAAAATCACAAGAGGGCCGTGACAAGCTCGACTGATTCAGACCATGCGTGAACAGATCCAACAAGCTACCTTGCAATTGGAAGAGGCGGGTGTCTCCTCAGCGGCCTTCAATGCCCGATCGATTTGGGCCCACGCCATGGGCATGAAGCCCTGGGAGCTGTCACTCAGGAACCCAATGCCATCCCCTCAGCAGGAGGCAAGAGCCCTTCACTTGCTAGAGCAACGTGCCAAGCGTATCCCCCTTCAGCACTTGATTGGTTCGGTCGGTTTCTCGGGTCTGAATATCCGAGTTTCACCTGATGTGCTGATACCTAGAGATGAGACCGAATTACTGGTGGAAAAAACCTGCCAGCAGATTCGTGTCTGCCATTCGCCATCAGCGAGCATACTGGACATGGCAACAGGCAGTGGATGCATCGCGCTGGCTCTAGCCGCTGCCTTACCTCAGGCCAGTGTGGACGGCGTCGACATTTCACCTCAGGCCTTGGCCATAGCTCAACAAAACGCCAGTGACAATGGATTGAGTGATCGTGTCACATGGACCCAGTCTGATCTGTGGAAAGCTTTCGAGGGAACCGGCAAGCAATGGGAGATCATGGTCAGCAATCCTCCTTACATCCCTAGCCAGGAAATCGATGACTTGGAACCCGAGGTAAAAGACCATGATCCGAGGCTAGCATTGGACGGTGGCAGCGACGGCCTGGACTACTATCGTCGCCTGGCTTTGGAAGCACCACCCTATCTTGCTCCCGAAGGCAGCCTCCTCCTGGAATGCGGCATGGGGCAAGCCCAGGCGATCAAGGAACTATTTATTTCGGCATCCTGGTTTGCGATCGAGATCGTTCAAGATTATTGTCATGTAGATCGGTTTGTAGTCCTGAGGCGTGCAGCAGGATCCCACACCGGCAATCATTCCTGAGCGCAGATCATGGACAGCTTCATTATCCAAGGTGGTAGACCCCTCGAGGGAGAAATTGAAATCAGTGGATCAAAGAATGCGGTCCTCCCCATCCTGGCAGCCACGCTGCTGACCAAGGAACCCTGTGTCATTAGACGGGTACCTAACTTGAGTGATGTGCACTTCATGGGAAAGATCCTGCAATCTTTGGGTGCCAGTTTTACCTACGAACAGGGTGTGGTCACGGTCCAAGCCCGACGTCTCAAGGCTCGTGGTGATTACGACCTGATCCGCAAGATGCGAGGCTCCATTTGTATCCTTGGCCCCTTATTGGCTCGCAGCGGCAAGGCCAGTGTCTCCATGCCTGGAGGATGCGTGATTGGCACACGCCCCATTGACCTCCACCTGAAGGGACTTAGGGCGTTGGGAGCAGCCATCACGATCAAAGAGGGTTATGTCCATGCCAAGGCTGACGCCCTGCTGGGTTCAGAAGTTTTCCTCGGTGGACGCGTTGGGCCGACGGTGTTAGGGACGGCCAACATCATGATGGCAGCGACCCTGTGTGAGGGTGTCACGGTGATTGAAAGTGCAGCCTGCGAACCAGAAATCACCGATCTGGCACAGTTTCTAGTTGCCATGGGAGCAAAAATTCAAGGTGCCGGCTCCCCCAGAATGGTCATCACAGGCGTCAAGCAGCTTCATGGCGCAGAGCATGAAGTCATCCCCGATCGCATCGAAGCAGCCACCTATGCCATGGCAGCAGCTGCAACGGGTGGGGAGGTGACACTCCACCACATGCGCTGCGACCACTTGGCTGCTGTGCTCGACAAGCTCAAAGAAGCAGGAGTGCGCCTGGAGGCCCGGGGTAGTTCACTGAAAATCCTTGCTGGGGGAACCATCAAGGCTGTGGATGTCAGCACTCAGCCTTACACTGGGTATCCCACCGATGCCCAAGCCCAGCTCATGGCCCTCATGCTGAAAGCCGAAGGTTTAAGCATCATCACTGAGCGCATCTTTGAATCTCGCTTCATGCATGCTAACGAGCTGGCAAGACTCGGAGCTGATATCGCAATCGAAGGCCCCAGTGCCATCATCAGAGGGGGCCTGCCTCTCAGTGGGGCAGAAGTGATGGCAAGTGATCTCAGAGCCTCGGCAGCCCTAGTGATCGCAGGCCTGATGTGCCCTGGACGCACGCAGGTCAACCGCATTTACCATCTGGATAGGGGCTACGAGAGCATGGACAAAAAGTTGCGCGGACTCGGAGCACGAGTCAAACGAACCCAAGGAAGATAAGATGGACGCCAAAATTGCTGCCATTGGCATTTTCGTCATCGCTGGAGCGGTCGGAGTCCGCATGATCGCTTTCATGAAGGAGGCGGATCGACAACTGACCCAGGACTCGGGAGGAGCGGCTTACTACAATGCTGAGCTCACCGTTAAGGATGAGCAGCCCATCCCCGTAGATTTGCCTGGCATGCCAGACCACCTGAAGCCTTCATTGGAATTAGCTCTTGAGAAAGATGCCAAGGTGATCAAAGCCTGGCTCACGCAATACCGTCCTTATCTCAGAGACCCCAAGCTTTCTGAAATAGAATTGGAGTATGTTCGCAAAGTCGGGAGAACGGATCCGACTGAGGCGAGAAAAAAATTTGCTGAGATTGACCGCCGAAACGGACCAGATTCCCCTATCCGATCGTTGATTGACAGCATGGCCGAAACCTATCGTTAGCTTCAAAAGAAGGTTGACCTGCCCCCTACTCATGCTTAAATGCGCCTGTCTTGGCCGAAACCAGGCTTTTCGGACACTGCCTCAAACGGAGTGGATGCTACGAAGTTCGCATCTCGAGCCGGGCGGTGCTCCCATGACTAGACCACAAGCGCTGAGCTTCATGCTTCATGCATGATGCACCTCAGTGCTGCTGATGGCAGGATCATGACAAGAGCCCTATCGAGTCGCCCAAGCCATATTATGCTCGACGTATATTGCCCGGAATGCCGCACTCGACGTGGCATGGTCCAACAGCAGGAGGAAATCATCCTCAAAGATCGCAAGATCCTCAAAGGCCGCTGTGCCTCCTGTCAGACCTCCCTAACCAAGATCCTTCCATCCAGATCACGCCTGCAATCAGCCGCTCGGCTCTGTTAGGCCTCGGGTTCATTGATCCCACTAGAAGGAGCTACTAGCCATGGGTAACTCCGAGCTTGGACAAGTGAATCAGGAGTCCTGCCTGTAATCATGAGGATTTCCAGCATCGGTGAGCCCAGCCTCTCCTAAAAGAGCGCCCTTCAGGGCTGCGGATCTTGACTTCCAAAGGTTGATTTCCCCTGTCTTTGACCTAGGCTACCAAAATGGATCTCCTTCTGTTTTCCAACAGAACGATTGTTGCAAGGATGCC
>JALRAZ010000314.1 GCA_023257935.1 Verrucomicrobiota bacterium | reverse complement strand
GCTCGCGCCATCAGCAGATAATGCCGCAGCACTCCAGACATGGAATGCCCATCGTTCAGAGAATTATGGACAATAAGAATCTTCACACTCAGTCCAACGCATGACCCGTGGCTGCCAGATGACTCAGCGCCTTTGAGGCACTCAACCTACGGTCGTCCCTGGGGCCCTTTCACGCCCACATCATTCGATTCTTCAGGACTCCCATCCACTGGTTTTGCCTTATATTGGATGCACAACCAACAGCCAACAAAACCAAGCGGCAGTAGCAACCATACCGAAACGCCCAAACCGGATGGCAGGAAGCCAATCAAGGCAGCTATGCCACCAGCAATCAAAGCATAAGGTAGCTGTGAGCGAACGTGATCCATAGGATCACAGCCACTGGCAAAAGAAGACACAATGGTGGTATCGCTAATAGGTGAGCAGTGATCTCCAAAAACAGAACCAGCGAGCACTGAGCCGATCGTTGCGATAACAAGGGTGCTGAGGTTTTCTCCCGGAGACCATTGAGTCAGGCTCAGTGCCACCGGTATAGCAAGCGGCATCACCACCCCCATGGTTCCCCAGGAAGTTCCCGTGCTAAAGGACATCAGAGC
This sequence comes from Verrucomicrobiota bacterium, assembly GCA_023257935.1. Classification (GTDB taxonomy): domain Bacteria; phylum Verrucomicrobiota; class Verrucomicrobiia; order Limisphaerales; family AAA164-E04; genus UBA7971. The sequence continues at coordinate 5,933 of JALRAZ010000314.1, read as the reverse complement.
TGACAGCAGGAAGACCAAAACCGGGAGTAGGAAAACCGGAAGCCACTGTCCAAGCAATGCAACCAACCATTGTGCAGTTTCGAGGTCTTTGACGACATGGCTTAGCGTGAATGCCAGCACAAGGATGAGCATGGGCATAAACATGGTGCGCATTCCCTCCAGAAAGACTTGGATGAGCGGTTCCTTGGTCACACCAGGCAGGGCCAAACGCGTGAGCCAAATGGCAATGACTGACACCAAGCCACTCACACATAAAAAGACCACGTCAGCTCGAGCCCTACCAAATGTTGCTATGAGGCTACGGATGGATATTGAATCGGATTGCCCCCCTCCCCCATCAGCCCAAAGTCCAAAAAAAACGCCCACTACCAGTACAATCAGGCAGCTTAAGCCAACCCAGGCTGATCGCGCTTTTGGCTTGCGCAGACTGGCACGTTGATTAAGCCCAGATGAACGCGCCTTGGATTCGTAGTGCCACATGGGCCCAAGCTCTCTGCCCTTCCAGATGGTCAGGAAAACAATGGCCAACATGAAATAGTTGTAAAAGCGAAAAGGAAGGCTTTCGATCAGTAACTTGTACGGTGCCAAATCACCAGTAGGTTGAGCCACTCCAGCGTTCTGGAATCCAGCCAAAATCAGTCCCATCTCTGTGGCGATCCACGTACTGATCAAAGCAAACGAGGCAATCGGTGAAGCGGTCGAATCCACAATGAAGGCGAGTTTCTCTCTGGAAATGCCAGCTCGATCAGTCACCGACCGCATGGTTTTCCCCACCAACATGCAGTTAGCTAGGCCATCGAAGAAAACCACCCACCCCATGGCGAAAGTCCCCAGCCCGGCCCTCCGCCGATCCATGGATTGTCCCAGAAAGTATTGGGAGAGTGCCAACATGCTTCCATTGCGATTAAGCACCTCGACCAACCCACCCATCATGAACGAGAAGAGAATCACACTCACGTTCCACGGGTCGGCCAGCACAGCGACCAAATGATCATCAAAAAAACCTATGAAGGCGCGGATTGGGTTGCCACCAGCCAGCAACAGACAGCCGGAAAATGCCCCAGCAAATAACGCTACATAGATGTCCCGGGTCAGGTAGGCCAAAAATAATGCCAATAGGCTGGGCCAAAGGGATGAAGGACCCTTTAGACTCTCAGGAAACAAGACCCATAAAAAGGTCAAACCAAAGAGTCCCAGGCTGACTTGGTTAGATGAAAGTTTGGTAATAAACTGCATCATAGGTTTGGTCTGGTCAAAGCCTAGGGTTCTAAGGACGGCTTGAAAAGCTTCCATCCAACATGATGGCAAGCAGCTGAATCATATCAACCCAAGTCTTTGTGATTCAGCGACAACAAATCGATCTGTCATCCCTGCAATGTAATTACAAACTGCCCTGGCCTTGCCGTCTTCCCTTTCATATTGACCAAATTGGGATCCCATTTGCTCGGGATGTGTCATAAAATGTTCAAACAATGGAACCAGCAGACTAACGGCCTGCTGATTGGGTTCGTGGACATCGGGATGGTAATAAAGGTTCTGGTAGAGGTACTGCCGTAATTCCAGATTCAGCTTTGCCTGCATCTGGCTATAGGTCACCAAAGACCTGTCGGTCTGCCTGACTTGGCTCACATGGGTCAGATTCAGGGCTTCAATCGTGGTGGCGGTCGTCAACACCACATCTTTGACCATATCATCAATCAGACACCTGATGATATAGAACCTCCTAGCTTCAGAATCGAGTTTTCCAAAGCGCTGGTCCACCTTTTCCGCAGCCAAAGCCCAAACCCCAACTGATTGCGCCAACAGCTGTTCATCCAACAATCCAGATTCCATCCCATCATCAAGGTCATGATTATAATAGGCCACTTCATCGGCTAGGTTCGCAACCTGAGCTTCCAGTGATGGACGTTTGAGTTGAACTCGCTGAGACGCAGTTAATCCCTCAACAAAAACATGATGCTTAGCAAGCCCTTCGCGTGTTTCCCAGGTTAGATTAAGACCGGGAAAATCTGGATATTTCCGCTCAAGGGATTCAACAATACGCAGACTTTGTAGATTGTGTTCAAAACCTCCATGGGCCTCCATGAGCTGATTTAAGGTCTCTTCCCCCTTGTGCCCGAAAGGAGCGTGCCCGAGGTCATGGGCAAGAGCAATGGTTTCACAGAGGTCTTCATTCAAACGCAGGGCTCGCGCCATGTTGCGGGCTATCCCTGCGACCTCGACGGTGTGTGTCAGACGGGTTCGAAGATGATCCCCTGTTCCATTGAGGAACACTTGAGTCTTGTATTCAAGTCGGCGAAAAGCCCGCGAGTGGATGACTCGGTCGCGATCTCTTTGATAATGGGTTCTCCATTCAGGCGGGGGTTCATCATGGACCCTACCTTGGGACTCCTGACTCAACTGAGCGTAACTGGCAAGGCGCTGCTTTTCCCCAGCCTCCAGTTCCTCACGACCTCGAATAAAATCATGATTCATCAGCCCAAATTCAACAGTTCCCGTGGGAATGCATCTTCCAGAGCAATGGATTTTAGTGCAAACAATCTGCGAATGGTGTCCTCAATGAGATTATTGGGGCAACTGGCTCCTGCCGTAATACCGATGGTCAGATCGCCGGGGGGCAGCCAATGATCGGTATGCACTTCGACTTGTTCATGCTGATTGAAATGATGGATTCTCTCGATCGATGCCATTTTTTGAGCATTCTTGATGAAATAAGTTGGCAAGACGGTTTCACCCATTTCGGCAAGGTGCGAGGTATTACTTGAATTATATCCTCCAACTACCAGAAGCAAATCCATGGGCTCCTGTAGCAAACCCTGAAGGGCATCTTGCCGGTCTTGAGTGGCACTGCAAATGGTGTCAAAAACCCTGAAGTGTTCACCTATCTTATCCTGACCATACCGCTCTATCATGGCTTTCCTCAGGCGATTTTGCACCTCCTCTGTTTCACCTCGGAGCATGGTCGTCTGATTGGCCACTCCTATGGTTTTGAGGTGCACATCTGGATCAAACCCCTCAGAGTAAGCCCCCTTGAATTGCTCTAGGAAAGCAGCCTTATCTCCGCCGTGCAGGATGTAATCACATATTGAATCTGTTTCATCCAAGGTGAAGGCGACCAGGTAATGCCCTCGGGAAGCCGTTGCTTGAGAACTAGTCGCCTTGGTTTCCTCGTGCCAGGCCTTGCCATGAATGATGCTGGTAACACCATCACGCGAATACTGCTTGACGCGTTTCCAAACACTCATCACATCACCACACGTGGTGTCCACCATCACGCACCCCCTTTCCTTAATGGCAGAACGGGTATGAACTTCCGTCCCAAATGCAGGGATGATCACAACATCCTGTTCGTTGAGTTGGGCAAGTTCGGCTTCATTTGGCCGGCTGGAGAGTGCTTTGATGCCCATAGCATCAATTTGCTCATTCACCTCGGGGTTGTGGATGATTTCACCTAGCAAAAAGATCCGCTTGGGAAGCGGGTAAACTTTTCTGGCGGCATAAGCCAGATCAATGGCTCGCTCCACGCCGTAGCAAAATCCAAATTGCTTGGCCAATCGGATAGTCAAACGACCCGGAACGTGGAGTCGATTACCAATGGATCGAATATATTCAACCAGTTGGCTACGGTAGTGGGTGACCACCTCCGCCTGCACCTCCTTCATGACATCAGGGCGCCGCAGATTGATCTTGCCTCCTTTGATTGAGGTGGAATCACTCATGGCCGGTTAGATTAGTCAGCCCCGATCCCGATGGGAAGAGTCAATTCACCCTCCGCAGCACTGGGTGGCTCCAGGGTGTGGTACCTGTCTACCTGCGGAGCATCCAGGTGCCTCATTCGCCCGTCGGGCCAAATAACACGAATGCCTTGGACCTTGGAGCGTTCTCCTAAGCCAAATTGTATTTGGTAGGGAGACTGGCTGCGAAAGCCATCCCCAGAAACAACTGCATACGGGATAATACGGTCGTCAACCTCAAGCTCCATGCGACAACCCATAAATGACCCCCTGGTTTTGCCCTCAAGCAAGTGAAAACCAATCCAATGGTTGGAGTTTTCGAGAAAATTGGGAAAAATGTGCAGTTGTTGACGTTCTTTTGGCCAAAGCTCAAAAGTCGTCACGACCATATCGCTGCGTCCATTCCCATCCAAATCAGCAATCACCACATTGCGTGAATCCTCCTTGAGAGCAACCCCAAACAAATAGCCTACCTCAACCCACTTCATGTGCCCGAGATTGAGAAAAAAACGATTGCGCTCGTGCCCCCCGAATGAGGCACCAGATCGACGCCATTCGTCCTGCTTTGATTCAAAAAAGGCATCAAGCTGAGGGTCATCATCTGAATCTCCCAACCAGGTATCTTCACGCCAAAATTCCGACTCGTAGTCCCTGACCTGAGGCCCGGTGATATGACCGTTAGCGATGTAAAGATCCCTGTCACCATCGCGATCCACATCCAAAACACCACATCCCCATGACCAACCAGTTCGGTGCAGAGGCAGGTCAAAAACCTGCTGAAAACCTTGCCCAACTTGCCCCAAGAGCAGTCGATTGCCCTGATTCATCTGTGCGATATGGTTCAGGATATCCCCATCAACAAGGGGCTGATGGTTATAGCTCATAAATCTGTCAGCAACAGGCGAGTGCATGCCAATCATGAGCACATCAAGGACCCCGTTTCCGTCAAAATCCGACACCAAATGCCCCATCCCAAACCCCCCAGCCTGCCCCGCCCAATCGGCAGTAAGATCCGTGAACTGGTTCGATCCAATGTTTTGGTGCACATCGACCCCAGCAAAATCACTCACCACCAGCAGATCCAGATCAGCGTCACCATCCAAATCCACAAGTGAGCCGCTGTAGCTGCGTCGGTATCGCTTTGAACCAAACCCAGCCATGGCAGTATGGTCACTAAAGAAACCATGCCCATCATTAAGCAAAAGGTATGCTGGGAAACCATCTCGGGCATCATGAAAAGGCGTCGGCATTTGCCCCCCTCGGTAAGGCACTTTATATTGACCGATCCACAGATCCAGATCGCCATCTCCATCGGTGTCACCCGCACTCATGGTGAAGGGGTTAGGAAGCGCATCCTCAAAAACAGCCTGATGCACCGGTGGCTTGGGAAAACCCTTTTTACCATCGCCCACATAGAGGTAGAGACCACCTGATCCCATTGCCAGGAAATCGATGAATTCATCGCCATTGAATTCAGCAAACACTCCCTGATGAAATCCGGGAGGCAAAAAGCTAACCAGGTTGGAACGCTTGAATTGCCCGCGTCCTTGATTCCAGAAAACTTGGTTGACCCTGGTAAGAATCAGTTCTGGTCGTTGATCCCCATTGAGATCGACTACCTGCAGATTGGGCTCCAGCACGCGGGCTTCTTCTGAGGGTGACACATCAGCCGCTATCACGTGTTCGAAAGGAGGTAAACCCTCACGCTCCAACCACTCGAGTTTAAGAAACTTCACTTCGCTGGGTATGACTTCTTTCCGCTCAAGCGACCAGGCTACTTCCAATGTTCCTCTCAGGATGCTGCGTTTCTGGGATCGAGATAGATTGGCAAAGCATTCAAAGTCAATCGTTGAGCGCAGGGTGTCCGACTCCGGAGTCACCATCAGGCCTACATGGCGCCACTGCGTGGCATCGATCCTCCAGCCCTCATGTTGTAGCTGAGAGAGAAGCAAGGCCCATTGAGATGCATCCATGCTTCGGTCAAAGGACTCCACCACGCGTCGACGGATCCCATGATCAAGCACTTCTACCTCTCCCCAATGACCCAGTTGCCATGTATGAACCCCCAAAGCACCCACCCAATCCCACACCTCTGATGATTCATTGAGGTGATCCCAAAAACCCTCCAAATAGCGACTGAACGGATCCCCAAGTTTATCCCATTCAATCATCTCCACGGGTGGGATTAACTTTTCACCC
>JALRAZ010000229.1 GCA_023257935.1 Verrucomicrobiota bacterium | reverse complement strand
CACCCGCTACAGCCTGTAGGTCTGGCCAAGGGGCCTGATCATCGTAACGAACCGAATCGACCAGAATCATGGGAACCATGGTCCCTGAAGTGGCTTCCTCCGGATCATCCGGGCGCAACAGCTTGATCCTTTCACCATCGGGCTGGAGTTGCCCTGCAAAAGGCCCCAAAACCTTAACCGACTCAGGGATGGCAAATACCGAGCGAAATTGAGCTTCATCTACCGAAGCCAAAATAAGCAATTCCCCTGGTGCCAACCGAATACCTAGAGGCAGAGAAAAGCCAATTCCCTCAACCTGCCAGGTGTTAGAGGGGTAAAGCGGATCAAATAACGGGACTTCTTCACCTGAGATATTTTTAATCTCAATGTAGGATGGCTCTCCAACCCGAGGTTGGCTGTGGATTTCATTGATCACCACCGGGCCCACTAATGGCCCCGTGTTGTCGGTCCCCAAACTCCGAGACTGCTGCGCCACATAATCCACTTCTCCCAGACTGTTGAGGTATCTCCCCAGTGATACGCCATTGGCTGTGGGACCAAAGTCAAAGCCCTGGCTGTAGCCTGTCAGTTGCCCGGATGCATCAGCGGAAAAGAGGTAGGCCGACTCACCCAGAGAACTGAAGGTAAAGCTCCCGACTGAGCCAGGTCGTGGGTTGAAGTCTGATTCAGTGAGCACAAAATAAGATTTGGGGGGAATCACACTCCCAGGGGGCAGCTGGTATTGCTTGGGATCTGAACGATCGTCGGTGAGATACCACCCACTCAAGTCCGCCGGCTGGTCCAATGGGTTGAATAGCTCAATGGCATCAACCAGAGGTAAATCGGTATGGGCCAACAACTCGTTGATCACCACTTGGGGGATGGCTTGCGTGAAATCATCTTGACCAGGACTACCTCCCCTTAGACTGGAAGCTCGCCAGCGTCCTACCTCATCCTGAAATTCCATAGCGAGAGTTTGCCGAGGCACCAGAGAAAAACCTTCCCCGTCAGCGAGCACGGGCCATGGCTCCTCATCCCCGAAACGGACGTGCGTCAAGGGCGTCCCAGAAGCATGAACCAAGACGATCGCCTCGCCACTATTATTCAATCGCCCTTTATAAACTCCAGCCACCGGGACTCCGGGGTAGCGTGAGGCAAAAGACGGAGCGTCATGCACCAATACCGCAAAGGCACCTGGGGCCAGTTCAGCTCCTTCCTCAAAGGTATAATCAATCCCGGCAGTAAAATGAACCCCCCCTAATTGCATGGTCTGGTTGGAAACATTTTTGAGTTCGATGAATTCAAAAGTATCCCCATCAACCCCTTCTTCGTCGGAAGGATGATACATGATCTCACTGATCATCAGATCGGTAAAATCTCGCTGGATGATGAAATGAGCTTCGACAAGTGCACTCCATTGGCCAGCACGAAGACCCCGCGCTTTGACTGAGGCATGTTCGGTAAGCCGCACACCCTGCTGGTAATTTCTGGCGGCAGGAGAGCGTGATCCTCCCAACAAGCGTGGATCACTCCCGTCCAGGGTGTAGAGAATTTCTGTGGCGTTGCCGGCATCCATCAAAAGCTCAAAACCGTTGGAAATTACCCCGCCAAACTGACTGAAGATAGGGGCATCGGTGTCGGGGTAAAGATTCCGCGACTTGAGTTGATTGAGAAGAATGCTGGAACGACGCTCAATAAAACTATTGAGCACCGAATTGATCGAAGAGATCCAGTCCCTGTCACGGGTGAAGGGATTGGATCGCTTGGAATCCCCCCATCGAGCCGACTCGGCAACCACAGCGCGATCGATTTGGTTTTTGCGTTTGAGGTATAACTCGGTGGCCTTTTCTGTCGTCAAGGCACCATCGTTGAAAAGATGCCGGTGGATTCGATCGCCTATCAACTGGGTAAACTCTTCATTGGCCTGCAATTGCTGCCAAAGATACTGAGGGTTGAAATAGGTGAAGGTGTTGCCCGCCGTGTAAGGCCCGAGTCGGTTTTCATTAGCATTGAGTAAGGTGTGCTCGGCGTCATGAACGAAATGCTGAAAACCCAGCTCTCCTACCCGACTTCTGACCGAATAGAAATTATTGGGTCGGGTATTGCCAAGAAAGTTGGAAATCGGCGCATCCAAATTACCCCCGTATAGAATGATCAGCATGTAATCGATCAGATTAACAGGATCCACCAATACAGGATAATCAGGGTTCGGGGTGCCATCAGGGTTGTTTCCAAGCACTTTCTGATAGGATTCCATGCTATCGAAACCAGCACGCGAGGCATTGAAGAGATCACGCCAGGCCTGGGTGTTGCCATCGGTTGCATTGATGGTGTAAGGCCCCGCCTCAACCTTGATCACGTCATAGTCCTCCTTCTGCCCACCGTAGTAAGAAGCAGCATAAGAAGCCTCCGGTCTTTCGACAGTATTGTAGAGTCCCCAATACATGCCGTTGATGTAGAGATGCGCAAAGTCGCCTCGTTCAGCGTGGTGTCCCATGGCTAGCTGAAGATCACGACTGAACACGTCCCTGAGAAAAATCCCTCGTGAGTCTCCCTGAAAACTCCATGAATAGTTTTGGAAAGTCCGCAAATCGAAGCCGTCAAAGGACTGAGTGGCATCGGGCCCAAAAACGGGGTAATTCAATTTACCTGCACCATATTCATTCCTGAAAAATAAGCGTAGTGCGTGCTTGGGATTACTCGTGCTGCGGCTGAAACCACCGCGCACGCGAATGCCGGCGTTGATTTGAAACCCCTTTTCACCCCCCGGATGAATCAGTTCCACCGAGCAAGGTCTCTCCCAATCCCTCCCATCCTGCCCCGGATTGGAGTAAATACCCGAACCGCCGAAGAAATCATCGAGGTTCATGACAATCGAATAGCTCGGAAGGGTCTGCATGTCGTCGATGATCGTATCACGATAGGCAGGATCATCGACCACATCCGGATCCATCCCATAATCAACGGTGTTGGATCCCCATCGAGTCGGCCAACCGGTCGGAGCTCGGCCGTCGGCTGCCTGTCGAATCACATCCTTCAGGAACAAATAGGTTTGGGTATCGACGTTGGAGGGTTCGTATCCACTCCTGTAGGCAATCGCCCGCAGCGAGGTGGTCTGATCGATGCGAATAGGACCGGTGTAAAGATTCCCTTGCCCAGCGGTCGGCATGGTTCCGTCGGTGGTGTAGCGAATGGAGGCACCCTCGGTTTGAGTGGAAATAACCAAGGAAAACGGATCGGTGTAAAAACCCCGATCGACACTGAACTGGGTGTCAGCCACAAACCCGATGACGCCAGTGCCATTGGCCTGACCGGGGGTGGGCTGAAGAAAGTATCGGTTTTGACCGCTACCATCCTGACCATAGGAAACATCCCTCCTTTGCTTTGGGTAGGCCTCAAAAGCACTGACCAGGGTTTGACCGTCGGAATACCATAAACCAAGGGATCCTCCATCGGCGTTCAGTTTAAAATTGGTATGCAAAGGAAGTGATGGGTCCACTCGATCCTTGCCCGAAGCCCAAATGAGCAATCGCTGGCCAGACTGAAGGCTGACAGAAGGGAAGACCCACTGCCTGGGATCCTCCAGATCCACCGAAAGAGAGAAGTTTTCCAGTGAGACTGATTGATTGCCTCGATTCCAAACTTCCACCCAATCAGAACTGTCCCCATCCTCGTCTACCGAGCTGTCTCCGTTGCTGGCCATCCATTCGGAAATCAAGATTTGCCCGTTCAAGGGTTGAGCCAGCGCCATGAATCCGATGGCGGAGAAGAGGAAAAAGGACAGGTGCCGCAAAGTTAGGCGTCGCATGAGGAATGCCTAGCAATAAAAGTGCCAAAAGCGATCAGAGATGAGGTATCGGACAAGCCTGAGGAAGGCTATCCGGCCCTGGCTGCCGACTCAGCACCAGAAACATCCTTCAGGGCCTGATTGCAGCAGCCAGAACTGTTTGAAAATAAGGTGGCTCTTCCTCCTTGGCGACCGTTTCAATGTCAATGTAAGCAAAGCCAGCCGACTGAAGCCACTGCATCAGTTCCCCGGAATCGAACCCAAGCCAATGATCCCCGTAAAGCTCCTTAGCTTCAGAAAAATCATGCTTGAGAAGATCGAGGATGAGCAAACGCCCACCTGGACGAAGGATTCGAAAAGCAGATGCTATCGCCTTCATGGGAGATGTGGCATGATGGAGAGCCTGACTGAGGATAACCACATCTCGGCTGGTATCATCAATGGGGGGGTGAACCAAATCACCCAGTCTGAATTCGAGATTATCAAGGCCATTTTCCATGGCTTTTTTTGTACCGTAATCAACCATGTGCTGACTGTTATCCACGGCAATGACCGATCGGGCATTGAGCGCCAACAATTCAGCTAAAAGACCTTCCCCTGATCCTAGGTCAGCAATATCAAGGGCTGGCATCATCCTTAAAAGCAGCTGACCGAAAGCCTGCCAGCTTCTGCCAGGCCCGTATTGCCTGTCAAATCGTCCGGCAACCTGATTGAAATACTCTTTAGCTTGGTCTTGGCGTCGATCGATGATTCGGGTCAAATTGAGGGAGTCAGATGCGTAGAGTTCAAGCGACTTACCCGCTTTGAGTGCCAATTCGACAACCATGGGCTCTTGGATCCCCTCCCCTTTACTCAGGCCGTAGTAGACCCGTTTACCCTCTCTTCTGGACTGAACAAAGCCCTCCTTCTGAAGTTGGGCCAGGTGCGTACTGATGCGGGATTGCCCCATTTGAGTAATTTCCTGAATTTCATTCACCGACAGCTCGTGATGCTCCAGCAAGGCATGCAGTCTCAGGCGAGTGGGATCGGCCATCACCCTGAGTGCGTTAAGCAGGTCACTTTTCATGAGACAGGATTGTTTTGAAAATTGGAGCCGTTGGGTTGGAGATTGCAATAATCCATTGACGAGGGCTGAATTGGTAATATCATCCAATCAGGATACGTCAATATGTTATCTCAAAAACTGATCTGAATCAATCCACTCATGAGCAAAAACTATATCTTTTCGTCCGAATCTGTCGGAGAAGGACATCCTGACAAAGTCTGCGACACCATCTCCGACGCCATCCTGGATGCATGCCTGACGCAGGATCGCACGAGCCGTGTAGCCTGCGAAACCTTTGTAAAAAGTAACGCTGTGGTCATCGGAGGTGAAATCACCACCCGCGCCAAGTTTGATTACAACCAGATCGTGCGAGATGCCATTCGCGGCATTGGTTACATCAATGATGATGATGTTTTTCATGCCGACAAGGTGTTCATCAGTAATTTATTGACCACACAAAGCGGCGACATTGCTCAGGGAGTGGATGCCAAAGCGGCCAAAGGCAAGGCGACCGCTGAACAGGGAGCGGGCGACCAAGGTCTGATGTTTGGTTTTGCTTGTGACGAAACCCCTGAATTGATGCCCGCACCTATCATGTTCGCGCACCGTATGGGGCGCGAGCTGACCCGCATCCGCAAGGGTGGCAAGGCAAAGTGGCTGCGCCCTGATGCCAAGTCACAATGCTCGGTAAGATACGAAAACGGACGCCCCGTCGAAATCACCAGTGTGGTGATCAGCACCCAGCACACCGATAGTGTCTCTCACAAGACCATCCACGATTTCATCAAAAGCCAGGTCATTCAGAAAGTCCTACCAAAGAAGTTACTCACCCGCCGCACTCAATACTTGGTGAATCCGACTGGCCGATTCGTCGTCGGCGGACCTCAGGGTGATGCTGGACTGACTGGACGCAAGATCATCGTCGATACATACGGAGGTATGGGAAGGCATGGTGGGGGCGCATTCTCAGGCAAAGATCCTAGCAAGGTGGATCGAAGTGCTGCCTACATGGGACGCTATGTGGCCAAGAACGTGGTAGCAGCAGGCTTGGCAAGTCGCTGTGAAGTTCAGTTCGCTTATGCCATTGGCTACCCTGATCCGGTTTCGGTTGCAGTGGATACCTTTGGAACAGGAAAGGTGAGCGATGAGGCCATCACCAAAGCTGTCGAAAATGTCTTCAGCTTCAAGCCGGCTGATATCGTCAAGCAGCTGAATCTATTGCGGCCCATCTATGGTTTAACCACCAATTATGGTCACTTTGGCAAAGTGGACGATCTCCAGGCCATCACCTGGGAAAAGACCAACAAGGTTGCCGCACTGAAAAAGGCAATCCGGGCTTAATCCCAACACTCACATTTTATTCAATTCATACCATCATGAGTCAAACATCCACAGAAAACATACCCACCACTCAAGACTACAAGGTAGCCGATCTCTCACTGGCCGAATGGGGTCGCAAGGAAATCAGCATTGCGGAAAAAGAAATGCCCGGTCTCATGGCTATCCGTGAGAAACATGCAGCGAACAAGCCACTGGCAGGGGTTCGCATTACGGGTTCCCTGCACATGACGATCCAAACCGCTGTCCTGATCGAAACCCTGGCTGATCTGGGGGCGACAGTGCGTTGGGCCAGTTGCAATATCTTTTCTACCCAGGACCATGCTGCGGCTGCCATCGCCGAAGCAGGACACCCGGTATTTGCATGGAAAGGTGAAACCCTAGAAGAATACTGGTGGTGCACGTATAAGGCCTTGAGTCATGCCGATGGCACGGGTCCGCAGCTCATTGTCGATGATGGTGGCGATGCGACCCTTCTTATCCACAAAGGCTATGAACTGGAAGATGGGAGTGACTGGGTCAACACCCCTTCTGGTAATCACGAAGAGCAAGTCATCAAGGACTTGCTCAAGGAGGTGCACAAGGAAAACCCTTACCGCTGGCATGAAATGGTCAAAGAGCTCAAGGGCGTTTCCGAAGAAACCACTACAGGAGTTCATCGTCTCTATAAGATGCAGCAAGAGGGTAGCCTACTCATCCCTGCCATCAATGTGAACGATTCGGTGACCAAGTCCAAGTTCGACAACCTCTATGGCTGTCGCGAATCCTTGGCTGATGGCATCAAGCGTGCCACCGATGTCATGGTCGCTGGCAAAGTGGTCGTGGTCGTAGGCTACGGCGATGTCGGCAAGGGCTGTGCTCAGTCCATGAAGGGGTTTGGGGCTCGAGTGATTGTCACTGAAATTGATCCAATCAATGCTCTTCAGGCGGTTTTGGAAGGCTTCGAAGTCACAACGGTTGAATCCACGCTGGGCGAAGCCGACATTTACGTGACGACGACTGGCAACAAGGACGTGATCACACTGGAACACATGCTTGCGATGAAGGACCAAGCCATCATCTGTAATATTGGTCACTTCGATAATGAGATTCAGGTTGATCGACTCAACAACGCCAAAGGAGTTCGGAAAATCAATGTGAAACCTCAGGTTGATCAGTATTTCCTAGAAGATGGTCGATCCATCTTCATGTTGGCCGAGGGACGGCTGGTGAACTTGGGTTGTGCCACAGGCCACCCATCCTTTGTGATGTCCAGCAGCTTTGCTAATCAAACGCTCGCTCAATTGGATCTTTGGGAGAAACGCCAAAGCAACAAACCCGGTGTTTATGTCCTACCCAAGAAATTGGATGAGGAAGTCGCTCGCCTCCATTTGGCGAAGCTAGGCGTCAAGCTAACCCAGCTGACCGCAGAGCAAGCGGACTACATTGGCGTGGCAGTCGAAGGCCCCTACAAACCCGAGCATTACCGGTATTAGAAGCCTAAGTTACCTTAGCCTTGCAACTCAGGAGCGACCTTGCCCAAGGTCGCTCCTTTTTTATTTAAGGCTCAACAAGCGAACGCAGCGATTCATCACAACTTCATGCTTGCGTGTAAGATACATGCGTTTTGGGATTGCTATGACTGCGAACTTACCCTAGTAAGATCGCAGTCCCAATGTTGTCGACCTCCAAGAAAATACTGGGGTGGGCCTCCCAGCTAAGCGCCTGGGTTCCCCTGCTCTTTTTGAATGTTCAAGGCGACCAGGAGCGATTCGGTCGCGATGTCGAGCCCATCTTGATCGAATACTGTCATGATTGTCACGGCGATGGCAGCTCCAAGGGAAAGGTCTCCCTTGACGACTACTTGAATCATCACCAGCGCGTGGCCGACAAGGACCTTTGGCATCGGGTTCTGAAGCACCTTCAGGCCGACCTGATGCCTCCAATCGATAAGCCACAACCATCCGACGAGGAGATCTCTGTGGTGACATCCTGGATCAAGCAAGAGGTATTTGACCAACAGGCCAACGACCCACACCCAGGTAGGGTCACCATGCGTCGCCTAAACCGCAATGAATACCAGCAGACGATCCGAGACCTGATGGGTATCGAATTCAAGGCCTACGAAGAATTCCCTGCAGATGATACGGGCTATGGTTTCGACCATATCGGTGATGTATTAACTGTCTCACCTCTATTGATGGAAAAATACATGGCTGCAGCTGAAATGATTGTGGAAGCCGCCGTGCCAAGAGTATCGCTTGAGATGGCAGAACAATCCTTTGCAGATGATGCATGGCTGACTCCTGAGAATCAGCCTCAAGCAACATCCAGGCACAGCTTCTATACGCCCATCGAATTAGTAAGGCCCTTTGAGATTCACCAGGATGGTCCCTACCTCCTCGAACTGGAGCATGAAATTAGAGGTGACTTTGACTTTGATCCAGGGACTTGCCAGGTCACCGTGGACCTCAACGACTCGCCGCTTATAGAAACCACCTACCTCTGGCAAAACCGAAAACCATACCAATACGCCTTCCCCGTTCAACTTGAGCAAGGGACTCACCTGATCCGATTTCGGCTCCAGCCGCTCACTCCCATCGAGGAAAAGAAAAACAATGTTGATCTGAGACTCTCCCAGACCCGCATCAAGGGGCCAACACCCCAGCACCACTGGATCATGCCTCCCAACTACGATCGCTTCTTCCACCGAGCCGAAGCCCCCTCCTCGCCGGCAGAGCGGGACGCATACGGCAGGGTGGTTCTCGAGCGGTTCCTCCAAAAAGCCTATCGAAGACAGCCCGATTCGGAAACGGTGGCACGCGCACTTAATCTCTCCAAAGTCGTCTGGCAGGAGGATGGTAAAACCTTTGAAGATGGCATGGCGGAGGCCTTCAAAGCCATCCTGGCCTCCCCCCGATTCATTTTCCGTATCGAACGTCCAAGCACTGAGCCGTTTCAGGGCCGTTTTCCGTATTTGGACGATGCCTCACTTGCCTCCAGACTCTCATACTTTCTATGGGGCACCATGCCGGATGAAACCCTGCTGCGTTTGGCAAGGGATGGCAGGCTCAAGGAGCAGTGGGACACTCAGATACAACGGCTGGCACAGGACGAGCGATCCCTGAGGTGGATGCAGTCCTTTGTCGGGCAATGGTTGCAGACCCGGGACATGGCTTCGGTGGCTATTGACGCCAGAGCCGTGCTTTCCCGTGAATCAGAATCCATGCGCGAAAGCAACCGACTGCGCACTCGCCTTTTCGAACTCTTCCGCAAACCCGAATCCGAGCGCACAGCCTCTGAAAACGACGAGCTGGCCCAATTGCGCAAAGATCGCACACGGTTATTCGGAGCGGTGGAAGGCGAATTAACCAATGATCTCAGACAGGCCATGCAGCGGGAAACTGAGATGCACTTGGAACATATGGTGCGCGAGGATCGAAGCGTTCTGGAATGGCTGAACTGCGATTACGCCTTCCTGAACGAAGCACTGGCAAATCACTACGGTGTGGAAGGAGTCCAGGGCAAGCACATGCGCAAGGTCAGTCTGCCAGCCAACTCCAATCGTGGTGGATTGCTCACGCAAGGCACCTTCTTGGCCGTGACTTCAAACCCCTCGCGCACCTCTCCTGTCAAGCGAGGACTTTTCATCCTGGACAACCTGCTTGGCATACCACCACCGCCGCCACCCCCTGACATTCCCAGTCTTGAGGAGGTCGACCCCGACACACCCCATACCCCACCGACATTACGCTCTTCACTCGAGAAACACCGTGAAGACCCACTTTGCCGTAGCTGCCATCAGCGGATGGATCCCCTCGGCCTGGCACTGGAGACCTTCAACCCACTGGGACTGAGTCGAACCATGGAATTCGGCCAGCCAATCGAGACAGGTGGAACCCTGATCACAGGAGAACATTTCGAAAGCGTCTCCGAGCTCAAGCAGGTCCTCTCGACGACCCGACGCATGGATTTCTATCGCTGCCTAACCGAGAAGATGCTGATCTTTGCTCTTGGGCGCGGGCTGGATTATCGAGATACCGAAACGATCGACCAAATCGTCGACCGACTGGAGAGAAGCGGGGGGCGATTTTCCACACTGATGGAGGGAATACTTCACTCAGCGGCGTTTATGAAGTGTGACATGAAAGCGCTTACCACAAGCAACTCATACCCGAACCAACCTTAGGAGTCTGATCATGAATCCACCCAATCTATCCCGTTCGCTGCATCGACGGCACTTTCTTCGATCCATGGGCACAGCCCTAACCCTGCCAGCGCTTCACAGCCTGTCTTCACCACAGCTCAAGGCTAAGGAGGGCTTCCATCCTGCCACAACTCAAAGTGGCGCCCCGTTGCGCTTGGCATTTGTCTATTTTCCAAACGGCGCCATCCCCAAGCACTGGTGGCCTGATTCGCCGACAAGCGACCTGAGCCTACCGGCTACCCTGAGCCCGCTTGAGAACGTCAAATCGCAACTACAGGTACTGGGCGGTCTGGACCACGTCAACGCGACCCCTGGGCCAGATGGAGCCGGAGACCATGCCCGGGCCAGTGGCACCTTCCTGACCGGGGTACGGGTCAAAAAAACGGCCGGGTCAGATATTCATGCGGGCGTCTCCATCGATCAGATACTTGCCAGACAAATTGGTCACACAACGCGCTTTGCATCACTTGAAATGACTTGCGATGCCATTAGGAAATCGGGATCCTGCGATTCGGGCTATTCTTGCGCCTACCAATACAACCTGGCTTGGAGCAGCCCCACCCAACCCTTGCCTCCCGAATCCAATCCTCGCCTATTCTTTGAACGGCTCTTTGGCGCCGGGAGCCCTGGAGCAAGGCAAGCTTCTCTGCTGCGGCGCAGGGTTCAGCAAAAATCGATTCTCGACTTTGTGCTGGAAGAGGCCCGGGATCTGGAACGTCAACTTGGTAACCAGGATCGAAACAAACTTCAGGATTATCTCAGTAGCCTCCGGCAAATAGAACGTCGCATTGAACAGGCTGAGACCCATCCACTGCCTGGAGACCCGGAACGACAAACGCCAGCTGGCATACCAGAAAGACTGGATCAATACATGGCTCTGATGTTCGATATGCTCGCTCTGGCATTTCAGAGCGATGCGTCGCGAGTTGCCACGTTTCTCATGCAGAATGAAGGCAGCAATCGTCCCTTTCCTGAATTAGGCATTGCCGAAGGGCACCACTATTTGACCCACCACCGAAACAATGATTCAATGATTGAAAAGGTCGCGCTGATCGATCAATGGTATGTCTCTCACCTGGCCCGTTTCCTGGAAAACCTTGACTCCATGACCGACATTGATGGGCATTCCATCCTGCACAATTCCATGATCGTTTATGGCAGCGGCAATAGTGATGGAAACCGGCACACCCATGTCAACTTACCGATCTTACTTGCAGGTTCGGGCGGTGGCACGATGAGCGGTAACCGCTTTCGCGATTTCGGGCAGACCCCAATGTCCAACCTACTACTCAGCCTAGGCGATCGCATGGGCATGCAGGGTGTTGAGAGGCTTGGAGACAGCAGCGGGCGTCTGAGTCAGCTTTGAATGACCTTTGGCACTTCTACGGTTGCTTCACATCCATTTTAATTTCAAAACCATGAAAAACAATCGACTCTTTCCAACTGCAAAAACCATGTGTTGCCTGATGATCTGGTCAGTCAGCCTGAGTTCAAACGCTGCCGAGGGTTTTACCGATACCCCTATGCAGCCCAACGGCCAATGGCATGTGCATGACCCCAATCGACCCAAGCCTCCTGCGGTCACTCCCGGTGAGCACTTCAGTCATCAGGCTCCAGCACCCTCTGATGCCACCGTGCTCTTTGACGGCACCGACTTCAGCCAATGGACTGGGCGCAATGACCAGGTCAAATGGAAGCTGGAAAACGGCTACATGGAAACCACCCGCACGGGCCGCATCCGCACCCGAGAATCCTTCGGTGACTTTCAACTCCATCTGGAATTTGCCACCCCGGAAAAAGTCGAAGGCAAGGGCCAGGGACGGGGCAACAATGGCGTGAATATTTTCGGTCGATATGAAATTCAGATTCTCGATAGCTATCAGAACGAAACCTACGCCGATGGCATGGTGGCGGCCATGTATGGGCAACAGCCACCCCGAGCCCCGATTCCACGCCCGCCATCAGGCTGTCGACACCGTCGTATTCCCCGGCGATGCGGGGCCGCACCCGGTGGCCGCGGAGCCATCCGGTGATCATGTCCCAGTACTCGGGATAATCCTTCC
>JALRAZ010000192.1 GCA_023257935.1 Verrucomicrobiota bacterium | reverse complement strand
CCATTGGGGCTTGGTATGAAGGTAAGCTTCTTGTCGGGCCCATTGCCCTTGTTGACATAAACCCTACAGAGTGATCCCAAAAGAGCCGTACCCGTAGAGTCACTCTACAGACGCAACCAATTTGAAACGATTGAATAAAAGAAGAAAGAGATCGTCAGCCAACAAACTTCTTCGCAACGACACAGGCATTGTGGCCACCGAAGCCAAAAGAGTTATTCATGATCGCCTGCACGGGGATATCCCTTGCTTGGTTGGGAACATAATCCAGGTCACACTCTGGATCTGGGGTTTCATAATTGATGGTCGGCGGCACTTTTTGGTCGCGCAGAGCCAGGGTGCAGACGGTCATCTCGATGGCCCCCGCAGCACCGAGCATATGGCCAGTCGCACCTTTTGTGGAGCTGACACAGAGCTTTTTGGCGTGGTCACCGAAAACGGTCTTGATAGCCGAGGTTTCGCAGATGTCACCCTGAGGCGTTGATGTGCCGTGCGCGTTAATATAACTAATGGCCTCTGGGTTCATTCCCGCTGATCGGAGGGCCATTTTCATGCAGCGTGCCGCGCCTTCGCCATCTGGAGAAGGGGAGGTCATATGGTGGGCATCAGCGGTATTGCCGTAACCGACTAGCTCAGCCAGGATCTTGGCTCCTCGCTGTTTTGCATGTTCCAGCTCCTCCAACACCAGCACAGCAGCTCCTTCGCCCATCACGAAACCAGCTCGATCGGCGTCAAATGGCCGCGAGGCGCGCTTGGGCTCGCTGTTACGCGTGCTCATTGCCTTCATGGCGGAAAACCCCCCAATACCAACCGGTGTGACCGCTGCTTCCGCACCTCCGGCAAACATCACCTTCGCATCGCCCATTTTGAGGGTGCGCCAAGCCTCTCCCAGCGCATGCGTTGCGGTCGCACAGGCTGAGCAAGTTGCTACATTGGGGCCTTTCAAACCGTAGTACATTGAAAAGAGTCCTGAAGCCATGTTCAGGATCTGCATCGGAATGAGGAATGGAGAAACTCGAGCTGGTCCCTTGCTCTCCAGGATGGAGTGCTGTTTTTCCAGGGTTGAAAGGCCACCGATGCCGGAGCCGATGAAGGCCCCTACCTCTTCCAAGTTGGCCTGGTTAAGATCCAGGCCTGAGTCAAGCAGTGCCTGGTGTGCCGCGTAGATGCCGAACTGAGCGTAGCGATCGGTCCTGCGGATCTCTTTTGGGGTGGGGAAGGCTGGTGTTGGATCTAGGTCCAGCACCTCCCCAGCAATCTGGCAGTCGTATGCCGACACATCGAATGCCTGGATGGCGTCGATCCCGCATTGGCCTTCGAGTAGATTCTTCCACAGGACTTCAGGCGTGTTCCCCAGAGGGGAAACGACCCCCAGGCCAGTGATGACGACGCGACGGTCTATTCGGGTATCGGACATGGATAATAGATTGCGGTCACCGCCCTTGAGGGAAGCAACCGCAATCAGTTTTAAATGGTAGGTAGGACAAGTTGACTCGTTTACTCGCCCTGGGTTTCCTCAATGTATTTGATGACGTCTCCAACGCTCTGAAGCTTTTCTGCTTCTTCATCGGGGATTTCTTGACCAAAAGCCTCTTCAAGGGCCATGACCAGTTCGACTGTATCCAGTGAATCCGCGCTCAAATCTTCGATGAACTTGGCCTCCGGAGTGACTTGATCCGCGTTGACGCCGAGCTGCTCGACGATGATGTCTACGACACGTTGTTGGATTGAATTTTCAGACATGAGTTTTTTTGTGCGTTAAAACTAAGAGTGTCTTTAGCAACCACGCTTGTTGCGTCAAGCATTGATTGGGTAAAATTTTCATTCCATGGCCATCCGGACAAACCATTTTCGCTGAGATGTCCCCAGGTCAGCCACCAAATGGGTATATGATGGCTCTTGGTCACATCACCATCCCGCCGTCCACAGTGAGGACTTGTCCGGTGATGTAGCCGGCTCCAGGCCCAGCCAGATAGACCACAGCCTGCGCGATGTCGTCCACTTGTCCCAGGCGATTGAGGGGAATTTTTTCCAGAATGGCCTGGCGCTGCGATTCATTGAGGGCTGCGGTCATGTCCGTTTCGATGAACCCAGGTGCGATAGCGTTGCATGTGACGCCTCGAGAGGACAATTCTCTTGCGATGGACTTGGTGAAGCCGATCAAACCGGCCTTGCTCGCGGCGTAATTGGCCTGCCCAGCATTGCCCATCAGGCCAATCACCGAAGCGATGTTGATGATCCGGCCTGAGCGTTGCTTCATGAAAGTGCGAGCAAAGGCTTTGCAGAGGGTGAAGGCTCCCTTGAGATTGGTGTCCATCACCGTATCCCAGGCTTCCTCGCTCATCCGCATCAGCAAATCATCGCGGGTCACGCCTGCGTTGTTGACGAGGATGTCAATGCTACCGGTTTCTTTGAGAATAGCTGTGGCTGCTTCTTGCGAGGAGGCAGCATCGGCCACATCCACGGCAAAGGCCCAGGCCTGGCGCCCCAGGTCCCTGATCTCAGTTGCGGTTTCATCAACATTGGCTTGCGTCCTCGAAAGGCAGACCACATCGGCCCCAGCTTGAGCCAGGGTCACTGCGACGGCCTTGCCGATACCACGGCCTGCTCCAGTCACAACCGCTTTCTTACCATCCAGTATGCCACTCATAGGCATCATTTCTGAATAGGGTCCTTCCTGATGTCAACGTTGATCTGCTTCCGTGGTGCCTCCGCTCGGCACTTTGATGAGATCATTTGCCAGAAGATTCGATTTTTGGGTTGCGCCAAGCTTTCCTAGGCTTCATCTTTTCAAAAATTCCAGGCTGTTAACAAACAACAGCCACTTGATGATGCCGGGAACCAACCCATACACAGCCCAAGCTTCAGCCGAATTAGATCGAGAGATTCATGCTCATCTTGTCGGCGACGCCTCCGCTGAAGAGATACCAGCATACTCTTCCAGTGAGCGAGCAGCTGATCGATTGCGTCGTTGGTTGAAATCTGAATATGGCACGAGCATCACGACCGGAAAGACTCGGATCAAGGTCAAGCCCTACTTTGCCCGCTATGGAACTGATCCGAGTACCAGCACCGAAGTCCTAGCCGAGACCTACCCATTGAGTATCTGTCGTCTGGCTTTGCTCTTGATCAGTCGGGACTCTTGAATGGCTGAATGGCTCAAACACCATCCTGAACCTGGCGCTTAAGCTGTCTCATACAGACTGTTAAAGTGAAAACGCCCGAGTTAGACACTCGGGCGCTCCTAAATGCTAGGCGAAATAATTAGCCTTACCGTCCCTATTTCTTGGCGGCTTTCTTTTTCTTGTTCCCTACCAGCTCGGCCTTGTTGTTCTTGAGGTATTTCTTGACCACTTGGAGTTGCTCCAATTTCACAGGAATACCTTTCTGGCCCAGGTTTCTCAGATGTCTGTAATGGCAGAGTGTTTTTCCGATCTGAACGATTTCGATGTGGAAATCTCCAACCTTCCAGAGCTGTCCTATCTCTAGTTCTGTTGTTTGCTTCACGTGGTTGTCTGTCTACAATGGGTCTGTTCGCACTTGAGCCTCCTCTGGCGCTGCTTAGGAGGCGCAATTTTCTGATATTTCACCGACCTTACCTGATTTTTGCCAAAAGCCCAAGGACTTCTTTAGGTTGTCCACCTACGGGCGATCTGTTCCCCCAGTTCTGCGAGCCAAAATCCCGGGTTCTTTTGCGATGAATCCGGATCGGTTAGTGCGGGGCAAATGCTATAAATATCTTTGAGTAAACGGGATAGGGTTTCGTTAGTTTGAAC
>JALRAZ010000007.1 GCA_023257935.1 Verrucomicrobiota bacterium | reverse complement strand
GGTCCAGCCGTGCCGCCACATTGACGTGTTTGTTCCAATGGGCCGCGAAGCCTTCCAGCAAAGGTTCTCCGGGTGGAACGCCCATGGCTTCCCATTCCAGGGGTGTCTGGGCGATCGGGTAGAGTGCAAAGAGGAGCCAGTGCAGGGTTAGCGCGCCTCCCGCAGTCAACCATTGAGCGCGGGGTGTGTTCATGGCTGCCCAGAAGGCCAGGGGATAGGCCAGCCCAATCTGTGCCAGCACATTGGTGAACACCCATTGGGTTCGCGGGCTCCATGCTGAGGAGAGGAAGATGGCCAGAGCGATGAGAGTGATGGAACGAAGCCAGGCGTGAGTCCACATGTTTGCCACGCTTTCTCCCCGCTCCCTTCGCTTGGCAAGGGACCAGGGCAGGGCGACTCCTACCATGAACATGAAGGCGGGTTGAATGAGATCCCACAACGTGCACCCCACCCATGGAGCATGTTCAGTGTGCTTTTCGAGCCAACGCCACAGGTTGGAGTCAGGATGTTCCTTGGCCAGAGTGGCCATGCCCAACCCGCCCGATGCCATCAAGAGCATGATGCCTCCGCGCAGTGCATCCAGGGAATCCAGTCGGCCAGGGGCAACTTCCTGGGAAGAGGGATGGTTCATCCCTAACAGATAATGACCCTGACCCCCTCTGGCAATCCCTCTTCAATTCATGCCAAGCCCTTTTCGGGTGATCTCTCAAAGTGTCGAGGCAAGGCTCTCCAGCTCGAGGCGGTAAATCATACCCTCATAGCCGACTAGATAGACTTCCCCTTGTGTATCGGTAGCGAATGAGGCGATGCCCATGGGCGAGGTGCCGATTTGAACGATGCGCTCGAGGCGACGCTCCTTGTGGGCCAGGGCCCAGATCCGGCGTGAGGTGTAGTCACCAAACACATACATGCCATAAAAGGGGGACGTTTTTTCAGCACGGTAGACTTGGCCACCGGTGACCGAATTGCCCAGATCGCGATGGTAGGCAAATACAGGGGCTACGTAGTTTTCTCCTTCCCTGCGGTATTGTTGCGAGAAGGGTTCGAAGCCTTCCATCACATTCCAGCCGTGGTTTTCTCCCGCCATCACCACGGCGACTTCTTCCACGCGATCCTGGCCCACATCCCCCACCCAGAGCTCCTGGGTCAATGCATCAAAGGCAAAACGCCATGGCTCACGAAAACCATAGGCCCAGATTTCTGGCTGCACCCCGGGCATGCCAACAAAGGGATTGTCTTGGGGAATGCGGTAGGGCTTGCCATCAGGGGAAGGACGCACGTCGATGCGGAGGATTTTTCCCAGCAAGGTACCCAGATCCTGTCCGTGTCCGCGAGGGTCCCTTTGAGGTCCGGTGTCCCCCATGCCAATGTAGAGGTATCCATCGGGTCCAAATTGCAGGCAGCCCCCGCTATGGTTTTGCGTGATGCTGGTCATTCCCACCAGCCGTCGCGAAGGTTTCCCTGAGTCCTGATGACGCGTCTCAAGGGCCATTTTTTCCACGACGACCGTCACAATCTGGTTGGCCTCAAGCACCTGGTGCTTGAGGTAGTAGAGACCGTTCTTTGCAAAGTCAGGATGGAAAGCCAAACCAAGCAGTCCATTGGGGCCACGTTCAAAAAAAACCTCCTGGCTGAAATCCGCAAAACGATGTCGAGCCTGAGGTTCTTGCTGGGTGTCGATCCACCATAACTCTCCTTTCTGATGGTGCACCATGAATTGTCCGGAAGTGCCGGGGATGGCTTCCATGCCTGTCAGGCCATAACGTATGTCGCCCGGCTTTTTCACAAAGGCATGGGGGAAGCGATCGGCCTCTTCAAAGAGGGGTTCCAGTTTCACGGGTGGGTCGAGCAGGGGAATGGCATCGGGCATGCCTGCCATGGCGACCTTCGATGCCACAGGTCTTTTTAGCGATACCAGGTAGGCCACCAAATCGGAAAAGTCCTGCGGTTGCATCCCAAGCTCGAGGCCTTCGGGCATCAGACTGGTGGTGCTGATGGTATGTTCGGCGATGCTGGAGGTGGGAATGGTCTGACGCTGGCCATCGGCCCCCATCAGTTCCCAATGACTCTCGCTTTGATCTTTGAGGATGCCTTGGATCGTTTCCCCGTCGACTCTCTCGAGGCGATGGGTGGCATAGCCGATGGCTAGATGACGGGAGGGGTAGAGGATGGATTCAATGAGGTCCTCGCGCGGGTGACTTTCTCCTACCGTGCTCAAGTCAGGACCTGCCTTGGAAGCCGATCCATCCAGAGAGTGACATCGGATGCAGGCGGTAGCCCCCTCGGCGTGGAACCACTGCTTGCCCTTTTGGGCATCGCCTGGCTGGTTGATGGCGGCCGTGCGATAGGTGGTTTTGTTCAGCTCTGTCGAAGACTCCTGAGCATGAATCAGAACAAGCCACCCAAGGCACAGAAGCGACCTCGCAATCCTCGGGAATGCCCTCTTCCAGGATGGGTTCCAGGCACGTTTCATGACTGCATGGGATGGCCTGAACGGATCATGGGGTGATTTAAACGTTTGATTCCTGTTTTGTGGAGCTTTATCGCAGTGCTTTGACTCTCCCATCTCCTCGTACCAGTCGGCATGGGAACTTGCCTTCAGAGGATCCCATTCTATCATTGGGTAATCTCTTCTTTGATCTCATTTTGTCGATGAACACCAAGAATCATTTACTTTACATGCCCCTGGGTTGGGTGATGGCGTCGTGGCTTTGCCAGCAGGCCTGGGTCTCTCAGGCTCAAAACCCCTTCCAGGATTACCCCGTCCTCGCACCGCCCGCTTCGATGAAGGCGCCCGACTTCTACAGCAAGTATGTCGATGCCAAAGGATACCCTGTGCTGGCCTCCGATCAGGTCAATGATTACGCGGTCAAGGAAGCTGCTTATCTGATCGATCGCATGTTGCTCAAAAGGCCGGACATCAAGGAGGCAATGGTTGAGAGTGGATCCCGGATGGTGATTCTGGCCCACAACGAGTTCACCACCGATCTCCCCGAATTCGCTCACTTTACTCCCAAGGATTACTGGGATGCCCGAGCCCGGGGGACGGGAGGTTCTGCCACCGATCCCTACTGCAGTTGTGGGGAAGAAAACCTTCTCGGGTATGAAGGGGATCCCTATCAGGCCGAGAACATTCTTATTCATGAATTCGCGCACAACATCCACCTTCGTGGCATGCCCAAGGTGGACTCAACTTTTGATGGTCGCCTCAAGAAAGCCTACGAAGCGGCGATGGCCAAAGACCTTTGGGAAGGCAAATATGCTTCGGTCAATCATCATGAGTATTTTGCCGAGGGGGTTCAGTCCTGGTTTGACAACAATCGCCCCCCTGACCATGACCACAATCATGTCGACACCCGCAAGGAGCTCTGGGAGTACGACCCCGCCCTGGCGGCCTTGTGTGAGGAAGTTTTCCGGGATACCGAGCTGACCTACACCAAACCAGCCACTCGCCTCATGGGGCACCTTGAGGGCTATGATCCCTCCAAGGCCCCTTCCTTTGAGTGGCCTTCAAGGTTGGATGAGGTGCGTCATGCCATTCGAGAAAAAGCTCGTGCACGTGGGAAGGATTCTGATGCAACGGACAAGGAATAAGTCATGGCTTCTTGATGTTTTCCTCCCGGCGGGATGCTGGTGCTTGGCAATGGGGCTTCTGTTGTAGGGAGGGGGACGCATCGAGGCTCAGGGTATCCAGGCCAAGCTGCTCGAGGTCCGGAAAATTTGGGGTTCCGCACCACACAATGCCTTCAACGATCTGGAGTTTTACCAGGGCCAATGGTTCTGCGCATTTCGGGAAGGTTCGAGGCATGCTCAGAAGGGCAATTATGGCAAGGTGTGCATCCTCCATTCCAAAGAGGGTGAATCATGGGAATCAGTAGGACTGTTGGAAAGTCAAGGCCTTGACTTACGAGATGCCAAGCTCTCCATCACCCCGGGTGGGGAGCTGCTACTCAATTCGGTTGAGTACGATGCGGATCGCCAGGCCCCGCCTCTACTGCACCACCAATGGCCGGGATTACCAACTCTGGGTCGACTATCTCAGACCTCCGTGAGATCTAAGCAATGAACACGCCACAGTGTTTACGGCTGATGAAAGGGCCATTATGCTCTTGCGGAGGGATCGCGCCGGTGAGTTTGCCAGTGAACAGAGCACCCGGGCGCTGCTCGGCAAGGCTGCCCCGCCTTATCGTGACTGAGAATGGCAGCGCCTGAATGTCAAGGTGGGCGGGCCCTTTCTTTGTCTGCTTCCCAGCGGACACCCTCTGGCTGCGGTGCGACGCTATCCGCAGGCCGATGGCACCCGATGGCAGGAACAGTGGACGGAGCTTGGGTGGATTGATGTCGAAGAGGCTCACTACCATCCCTTGCTCAAGCGCCCCAGTGGGGGCGACTCCAGTTATCCCCGAAAGGCGATGCGCAACGGTATTCTGTGGATGAGCTACTAAAGCAGCCACGAAGGCAAGACCTCCATTTATCTCGCCAAATATGCGTTGGAATTGCCTTGATGGAGCCTTATTCAGTGGGTGGCGCATTGCTATGATAGCGCTTTCTGCGCTATCACTTTTCCATGAACCAAACCATTCAGATCCTCGGCAAGGGGGTGGCATTGATCCTTCTCCTGGCCTGCGTGCTTTCCTCCATCATCCTGGGGCGTTCGCTGCAGCAAATGCGTAAGGATCAGGAGGGCATCCTGGTCAAGGGAGTGGCCGAAATGGAAATCGTTTCCGATTTGGCCATGTGGACCTCTTCGATTTCCATTCGATCTTTGGATTTGGCCCAAGGCTACGCTTTACTGGGAGAGCAGACCCAACAAGCCCTGGATTATCTGAAAGATCAAGGTATCGAGGAAACTCAAATTGAGCTGGCTACCATTTCTGTTTCGACCTCCTACAAGCGGGACGCACGGGGTGCCCAGACTTCCGAGATCGATCATTACTCCCTGAGTCAGCGCATCACCGTCGAATCCACAGATGTCGCGCTGATCAAGCAGCTCTCCAAGGATGCCTCGATACTCATCAGTCTTGGCCTCGGCTTTGCTTCCTACGCCCCCGATTTTTACTTCACCGGTTTGGAGCCCCTGAAACTGGATCTGTTGGAACAAGCCTCGGCCAACGCGCGTCTCCGCGCCGATCGACTGGCCACCAGTACGGGCAGTCGGGTCAAGGGGATTATCTCTGCTTCTCAAGGGGTATTTCAGATCACGGGGCCTCATTCAACCGAAACTTCGGGAGGGGGTCTCTATGATACCAGCACCATAGACAAGAAGGTGCGGGCCGTGGTCACCATGAATTTCAAGCTCGACTGACCTCCTTCGAGGCGTCCTTTCAGGGCAGTTCAAAGGCCCGGGTAGGTTTGGCTTCTTCGGTGTCAAATAAGAGAAGTTGACCATCGGCCCCTCCCGTCACTAGAGTGCGTCCGTCTGGCGTGATGTCGATGGCGTGTTGAAAGGCCGGGATGCCTTCAAAGGATCGGATTTCCTTACCCTGCACATCAAGCATGCGCAACTTGGCATCCCCCGACACGGCTACCAGCTGGTCACTCAGGCCCATGAAGCAAACGCCTCCCACTTCCTTAACAAACCCTTCGATGTTTTTCTTTCGTTGGGCCTTGAACACATCCCAGATTTTGACTAAGCGGTCGGCTCCACTGGTGGCAAGAGTTC
>JALRAZ010000076.1 GCA_023257935.1 Verrucomicrobiota bacterium | reverse complement strand
GATTTGGAGGCCAATTGAGAACTCGATCCAATCCCTGCGCTCGATCCATGCCCGATAAGATGCCTTTCAAAGTTTCCGCACTGATCCTCTCATGGCTGATAAAGTCGCTGTTGACGGGGCCGGTCGACACTATGGCACAGAGTTTTGATGCCGCATGGATCAGCGCCACATCTGGCTCATGGAGTGAACTCCATCGATGGAACACCTTCGGCTTCCTACCCTACCCGAACAATGAGGGGGAGGACACCTACAATGTCCTGATAGCCCTCAATGCGTCCCCTACGATCACCCTCGACACCCATGTAAACATTCTGAGCCTAGATCTCGCATCCGGATATCTCAAAGGTTCCCATACGCTCACTGCATTAAACGAAGTTACCTGGCGAGGAGGAGGGCTAATCGGTGGCCAGGGGCAACTGATAGCCGCCGGAGAGATGCATCTTATGGGAACTTCCAAGCTGTTCCAAGACTTTCAACTCCTCAATCAGGACAAGGCGACCTGGACCTCAGGGGATATCCTAGCCAGCAATGACGCCATATTTAAAAACCAGCCTCAAGCTTCTCTGATCATCCGGTTCGACGCCAACTGGATCATGGAAGAGGATGCACTCAAGGACTCGATCATCGATAATCAAGGACTGGTGCAAAAGGAAGGAGGTCATGAAACAACGCATATTCAGGCACGTTTGCTCAACACGGGGAAAGTTGAATGGCTTACTGGAACCCTTCATTGGGAAGGAAGTATTGAGAATTTCGGCTCCATGTCTGGATCAGAGGGGACGACCCTCCGGATCAGCGGTCCCTACGTGGATCATCAGGAGGCCAGGCTCAGCTCAAAAGGTATTCTCGAATTTTCTGACCAGCAGGCCGAATCAAGCATTCAGGGGTATTTTGAGGGAGGAACCCACACAGCTTTTAAATCCAAGCAAGTGGTTTTTGAATCTGCCGCTCAACTCGAAGCGCTTGGGAACCATGTAACCATCCAGGGGGGCAAACTCCTATTGGACAGTGAGGAAGCTATCCGAGCTGAAACCCTGACACTGACTGCAGAAGCCAACCTTGGAGGAGGGGATGAGATCACCATCACTCAAAGCTTCACTTGGAACAATGGGACAGTCCTCTCCGGGGCAAATAATCTGCGGAGCATCAATGAATCGGTTTGGAGCTTGGATGAGTTTTCATCAAAGCCTCGGACCTTGTCTGAGCGTTCTTTAATCAATCAAGGCAGTATAATCTGGGAAGGCGGCGATACCCTCATGCGCCAAGGAGCAAGGCTCATTAATGAAGCGGATGCACTTTTTCTGGACCATCATCATGGCAGCCTACTCCTTGATGCCCTCCCCGACACAAGCCACATCATCAACCATGGCAAATGGATCAAAGAGGCTTCTGGTGGGTGGACGACTCTAGGACCGGGTTTCATCAATCATGGCGAAGTGGAGCTGAAGCAGGGAAATATTCAATGGGATGGCATGGTGAGCAACCTTGGAAGCATCCATTCGGTAGCTGGCCAAATCATGCGTTTTGATGCAGGTTACGAATCCTCCGCTCAAGCTACCTTGATTTCGGAAGGATCCATCGAATTCAGGGATGAATCCGCTAAAATCACAGTGGCTGGCATTTATCAGGCTGATGAGCATTCTCTATTTGCCGGACCTTCGATCACCTTCGGACCGGATGCCATCATCCGAGACCTCGGTCAGCTCACAACAATCGAAAAAGGGCAGCTAATATTTCAAAATGGGCATACCAACCACTTCCATCAATTGAAATTAGCCAGCCCAGGTGCCTTGCAAAGCAGTGCTCCCTTGATCCTTGAGATGGGCGGTTACTGGGAGGCAGGCTCCCAAGTTGAAGGCACTGGTTTCCTCATCAACTTAGGTCTACTGGAATGGTCAAAAGCTCAGGAGGATAAACAGGCTAAAGGTTTGCTCGGATTGGATTGGTTTGCCAATCAAGGCATCATGGAGTGGAAAAGTGGGGATTGGGGAATTTCCCCCAACACAACTTTGATCAACACGGCCAACTCGGAATGGTATATCCGTGGTCCAGTCAATTCTTTGGTTCAGGAAGGTATGCAGGGACCTTCCTTTATCAACGAAGGGATTTTCTCGGTCGATGCCGAGGGAGGGACCGTCCAGCTGGATTGGCAAATCGACCATCGAGGTCATTTGCATATCCATGATTCAGCCCTGCGACTTGCCTCAGCGTTTGAAGTCGAGTCAGGGATCATTCAACTTCGGAACGGATCGATTTATGCCCCCTCCATCCGGCTTTCCTCTGCACAAGTCAACGGCAATGGCATTCTGGGAGGAGTCGTCCAATGCGAAGGTGACAACCATCTCAAATTGAACCAGCAAGCACTCACCATCGACGGAACATTATCACTTGATCCAAGTTCAACCCTGAAGCTCACCATGCAGACGCTCAAGTCTGGACTTGTCCTGCTCAAGCCCGCTGAATTAAGGGGTAAATTATCATTCACTTGGGAAGGTCAAGGCGATTTGGCTCATGGATCGGTAATCGATCTGATCTATGCATCCCCCACAACGGGCAGATTTGAGGAAATCATCTGGGTTAATCAACCTTCTGGTTATATGGGGAAAGCACTGTATCACGACCATGGGGTCTCGATGATCATCCTTCATGAGGAAGCTCTGGAGCGACAAGACCTTCTGCTGATTCCGAGAGGAGGCATGATGATGATTTTTTTGAAGCCCGGCCTGGAGGGAGCTATACTTCAATCAACGAGCGAATTGGGCAAACTACCCTGGCAGGATCATGGACCTTTGACAGAAGGTATGCTGGGATGGAACCTGGCAGATGATCCGCAGCGTTTTTTTCGAATCAAGCCTTAAAATGTGAGGATTTGGATTTTTGAATCATATGGAGGAGACCATCCTAAAACTAAGCAAGCCCTTAATAGACTCCTACCATCAGGTCGGGGGCATCAATCACCTCGATGGCGTCAACCTGCCATCCAAATCCATGGTGGCAGAAATAACACAGGATTTGCTAAGGTTGCTTTTCCCTGGTTTTTTCGAGGATAAACTGATGCATTCCAGCCAACTGCAGGTGTATACGCAAGACCGCTTGGCTCGAGTTTCTGCCAGACTCGTCAAGGAAATCGAGAAAAGCCTACGCTACCAAACTCCGGATTCAATTGGCAAAACGGACCCCTCCTCATGGGCCCATCATGTGTCCTTGGAAATACTTAGAACCCTACCCTCGATCAGGGACATCCTACAATGCGATGTGGAGGCTGCCTATCAAGGCGATCCAGCCGCGCTAAGCAGGAATGAGATCATCGTGGCCTATCCTTTTGTGGAAGCTATTGCCGTTCAAAGATTGGCTCATGAGCTTTACATGAGGCACGTCCCATTCATCCCTCGCATCATGACCGAGTGGGCTCATTCCCGAACCGGGATGGATTTGCATCCTGGAGCACAGATTGGCTCGGCATTTTTCATCGATCACGGCACCGGTACGGTGATTGGTGAAACCAGTATCATTGGCAACCACGTCAAGATGTATCAGGGAGTAGCCTTGATCGGTCGATCACTCAAAGGTGGCCAGGATCTTCGGGGAGTTCGACGCCATCCCACCATCGAGGATCGCGTCACCCTCTATGCCAATGCAACAGTGATGGGCGGAGACACCAAAGTGGGAGCCCGCAGTACAATCGGGGCTAACGTCTTCCTCACTCACTCAGTTCCTGAAGACTCGTTGGTGCTCCATGATGAAATCCATCTCCAGGTACTCGACAAGGCAAAGTATCGTTCTCAGCAAGCATCCTCTTGAATCAGAGAGCTCTGATGGTCGGGCCATGCTAGCACTCTTGCTAGGGACTGAGGTTTTCACAACTCCTGGCCAAAACACATTTTCTCCCAGCCAAATCACCCCAGCAGGGATGCCATACCTGGCTTAGAGTTCTTGCCAAACGGCCTCATCGCTCACCCCGGCCCCATGGCTAGTAGGCCTTCAGCATCCCCGACCCACCCTGTAGTGGTGACTCCTTTCGAAGTTTTGTCAGCCAGGAGAACGCTTTTGCAACGGAAAGTCACACCATGCCCAGCATCCCTCTCTAAAAAAGCCCAGACGCCATTTGAACTAAGTAAAAATGATGTTAATGTAAAGGTTCCTCATTAGAGGAAGTTGTAAACCGCTGCATTGGGAGCCGTATTCATGGTCAAGTCGTTTATCAAAATCAAGGGGCTGGTATCGCCACAGAACAATTCGAAAATCGTTGGATTTACCCTCATCGAGCTACTGGTGGTCATCGCTATCATTGCCATCCTATCTGGCCTTTTGCTACCAGCGCTCAGCAAGGCCAAGGGAACGGCAGAGAAAATCAAATGCGTGGGCCAACTCAAGCAGCTCACTTTGGCTACTCAACTCTACCGAGACGATTCCTCAGACCGATTCCCGAGCCGCAGTGATGGCATGCCACGCGAGGACGGCAGTCCGACTACGAGCTGGCCCGGAAGCCTTTATGCTTATTTCCAGGCGACGAACACCCTGCGCTGTCCCACTGATAAGCAACACCGACCAAACGGTCAGCAGAGTCACCCAGCCGACAAAGGGACAAGGTCTTACCTGCTCAATGGTTGGAACGACCACTTCCTTGCAAAACTGAGGCGAAATTACAAGCTATCAGCTCTGGAAGGTATGAGCATGCCAGGACAGGCAATCAAGGAACCTTCTCAAACAGTCGTTCTAGGCGAAAAGCAAGAAGAGAATCCCGCGTTCTACATGGACTTTCTTGAGGGTTTTG
The DNA here is from genome assembly GCA_023257935.1 of Verrucomicrobiota bacterium. Lineage (GTDB taxonomy): Bacteria > Verrucomicrobiota > Verrucomicrobiia > Limisphaerales > AAA164-E04 > UBA7971. The sequence continues at coordinate 3,767 of JALRAZ010000076.1, read as the reverse complement.
GGAATGATATTCAAGAAGTGGAACAAGCCAGACATGCTATTGGCCAGACTGCGAAAGCACAGGGCAGTTCGATTTACGGTTTCGGTGACGGAAGTGCCCGTTCCCTGAGGTTTGGTCGCAGTTTCAAACCCTTGAATCTCTGGGCAACTCAAGCAATCTGGAGAACCAACACCTCCATCTTCCTAATCCAGGATTAATACTAGCCCCAATACGGTGACCTCACGGAGGCGCCTCAAGGTGAAGGTTAAATCAAATTCGATTAAGAACCGGGCGTGAGCTTGTAAATCTTCCCGTTTCGGTTGATGAGCTGATTGCTTGCGTTAGTCAAAACGTAAAGTTCTCCTTTTTCATCCTCACCAAAGGCGACAATGTAGCCATTGAGCGATTCGCCCTGATGGGCAAGTTTAGAAACCCTCCAACTGCCATCATCAGCCTGACTCCCCACAAGCAGGACACCACTTGGAACAGCCCAGTTTTGGCTCCAATCAGCAAACACATACTGACCCCGCAGTCCTTCCAGACGGCTACCTCGGTAAACGTAACCACCGGTCACGCTAATCCCATAGGCATCGGATTCACCTCGGAAAGCATTGAGGTTTTTGTATTCAATAATCGGATCAATCAAAGGCTTGCCACGTGAGTCAGTCTGCGGGCAGGACTCAGGTGCTTTTCTGGGAGATTCAGGATCAAAACAGTGTGATCCCTCACGAATATTCCATCCATAGTTACCACCTTTCACAACCACATTAACCTCCTCAAAAAGGTTTTGACCTATGTCCGCAACGTAAAGAGCGTGGTTCCCTGCGCGATCAAAACTAAATCGCCAAGGATTACGCAGGCCAATGGCGTAGAGTTCTCCTCGCTCTCCCCTACCCTGAAAAGGATTATCCTCAGGAATGGCATAGGGGTTCCCCTTGTCGATATCAATGCGCAGGATTTTTCCAAGTAAGTTGCCCAGATCCTGACTGTTTCCGATGGATGAGTGACCGATCCCTTGGCCGTTGGCATTGCCGCCATCTCCAGTGGCGATGTAGAGGAATCCATCGCTTGGGCCAAATGCCAGAGCGCCTGCATTGTGATTGAAGTAAGGCTGATCGAACTCCAGAATCACCTTCTCGCTTGCACGGTCAATCACCTCAGAGTCACCCTCAAGTGTGGTAAATTCCGAAAGACGAGAGGTATGATCCCACTCCTTGTCAGCTGAGATGCGAAGGGGCGCACTGTAATACACGTAAATTTTACCATTTTGTGCAAATTTGGGATGGGCAGCAAAACCAAGAATCCCGCGTTCATCAAAGCCTGTATTGAGCTTGGTGATACGATCTGAAAGCGAAAGAAAAGGTTGCCCTCTGACAATCCCCGCGCTGTTAACCAGGCTGAGATTACCGACCTGATCGGCCAGCACCATCGTCCCCTTACCGTCATTGAGGGGGGCAAAGGCAACGGGCGAAGTAAATCCACTGGCATGCAGCTTGAGAGCCACCGAAGGTTCGGCACCCAGAGCGCTCGATTCATGGCTTACAAGCCCCATGAAAACTAGGAAAGTCCCATAAATAAAATGGGTAGCTCTTTTACCTAGCCAGCCTGCGATAGAAAGTCGATTGGTTTGCATAGTGTTAGCGAATATGACAATCATATCACGCAGGGTGCGAGAGGCAAGTGAAGAGCTTGCACCTTTTAGTTGGCAACCAAAACAGCCACACGTATTTCCACAAGGGAAACCTTGCTCACATTACACTGTAAAGACCACATGACTAACTTGATCATAACCGGTTCCCGAGGGCGTATGGGAGAGGCCCTCCTTCGCTGTGCAGCCAACCATCCCGGACTGAACGTCGTGGGCGCCATCGATGTGGGTGATGACTTAGCCTCGGTCATCGATGCCGCGGATGCTGTCATTGATTTCAGTTTTCACGAGGCCACTCGTTCCATAGCCCAACTATGCGCCGAAAAGGCAAAGGCGCTGGTCATCGGAACCACCGGGCATGACCAGGCTGATCGGGCAGCCGTCGAGGCATTGGCCGCTCGCATTCCCATGGTGTGGGCTTCCAACTACTCAACGGGCGTCAACACCCTTTTTTGGCTAACGCGAAAAGCCACGGAGATTCTTGGACCCGATTTCGATCTTGAAGTCATTGAAATGCATCATCGCATGAAACGTGATGCGCCAAGTGGGACAGCGGCCACACTTGCGGAAATCCTGGCTGAATCGCGAGCCCTATCCCTTGAAAATGCCCTGAAACACGGACGCGAGGGAATTGTAGGAGCCAGAACCCGAGAAGAGATCGGCATGCATTCTCTCCGCGGAGGCGATGTGGTGGGAGACCACACTGTCGTTTACGCCAACGATGGAGAGAGGCTTGAATTGACTCACAAGGCCTCCAGTCGAGATACATTTGCCAACGGTGCACTCAGGGCTGCAGCCTGGGCTGTGAGTCAGCCTGCAGGTCTCTACTCGATGCAGCAAGTACTGGGGCTCGAATAGGCGATTAACGCATGGTTCAAGCGCCACAGTCCCTTGCACCCAATACTGCCCTCATCGCTTTGGGCTCAAATTTGGGTGATTGCGCAGAACTGATTCAGGAGGCCATTAGGCGGCTGCAGGAGGCCACTCAAGCAAAGATTTATGCTTCTTCCCTATGGGAAACCCTACCGATTGATTGTCCTCCTGGTTCTCCCCCATTCATCAATGCCGCTCTGCGGCTGGTGGCTGATTTCGACCTCATTCCAACCAAACTGCTGGCTATCCTGATGGGTATCGAAAACCAGTTAGGACGAAGGCGAACGGGACAAATCAATGCTCCTCGCCCCATTGATCTGGATCTCATTGCCTGTGGCTGTGCCATGATGCATACCCCGGAGCTGACCTTACCTCACCCGCGATTTCATCTCCGCGCCTTCGTCTTGGCCCCTCTAGCAGAAATAGCACCCGAAAACCTACTACCGGGCCAACAGTATGCCATCAGTCAACTGTGGCAGAGCCACCTGAGCATGCATCCTAAAACCGGCATAAAACGGATGGGCAATCGACTGAATATCAGTGGGACCAGAGCTTGCGGAGATGCCTAGAGCAGATGGCGGAGGGATTGATCCTGTCGTAATGACTGCACGAGTTCCTTGATTTGCTGATCCTTGTTCTGGTCTGCAATCAAACAGACATCGTCGGTAAAAACAGCAATCATCTGGCTGACCCCAACCAGCGCCACAGGAGCCCGTCGTTGAGGGCTGCGAGCATCGAAAAGAATGTTCCCATGGGAATCCACCTGTACACAGGATCCCATGATGGCATTCTGATGATCATCTAATTTCAGATGTCGAGCCAGAGCCGACCAGGAACCCAGGTCATCCCAACCAAACTCACCCTCTGCCATCATGACGTTTTTGGCTTTTTCCATGAGGGCGAAATCAACTGAGATACGGGTTATTTCAGGATATTCTCGCGCTAAGACTTTCTTGAGCCTTGATGGTGAAGAGGCTGCCTCGCACCACCTTGACATAGCGAGGGCCATTTCAGGTTGGTGCTCACCAAGCGCTTTGCGGATGCTGGCGATGCTCCAGATGAACATCCCTGCATTCCAGCGATAGCGTCCACTCTTGATGAATTTACGCGCCTGAGCCAGAGGAGGTTTTTCCACAAATTGTTCCACCTGATGAACCCAAGAGGAGCCAACCGAGGGGGTCTCACCTGAGCTTTTCGGGCGTAGCAGCCGGATATAGCCATAAGCCGTGGACGGCCCGGTGGGTGGGATCCCAATGGTGACAAGGAC
>JALRAZ010000056.1 GCA_023257935.1 Verrucomicrobiota bacterium | reverse complement strand
ATGAACCGGCAAGTATCAGAGCTCAGGGCAAGGTCCATGCTTTGGCATGCGGCCCCGGATGCAAACCATTACCTGGAGGATACTGATCAGCGGATACGGCTACTTGCACTCGACACGCTTTACCCACAACTATCATGGGATGAAGTATCCCTTCGAAGTAAATGGCGTGACTGGCTGACCCCATACTCCAAACCTGCCCCATCTACACCCATCGAAAGACCCAGGAGTGTTGTGCAGGCCAGTCTACGCAGATACTTTGGCTCTTGGATGGGATCCCATGAGTTTGAGGCTCTTTCGGAAGCAGTCGCATGCCTGGAGCATCCCCATACCCCTGAATTATCCAGAAAAGAATTGGCCCAGGGCATGCAAGTCTTGTTACAGCACTGGGTGAGTCATGAGGCATCCCGGCCTGATAGGATGGAAGAAAAGCTTATGCAGCTGTTTTCAAGCCGCGTGAACTCATGGATGAGGCAGGGCAATGAAGCTCAACGAGGATTCATCCTGGAATGGGCTGCAGTCCTGAATCGAACCGATCTGCAGGGTGTCCTTGAGAGAGTGTTTTACGATTTCCACGAAAGCGACAAAAACCGACAAAGAGCGTTTCGGCTTCTGACATCTTGGGATACCAAGCATCATGCCAAATGGATCGAAGAGGGTTTGATGGCCAACAGGGCCTGTATTCGCTTTGAAGCGATCATCCTACAATCCAGGCTCAACCCAAGCGATGAGGTTGCCGGACTGGTAGCACAGGCCACAAAAGGTTCGATCAATCAACAGATGACAGCTCTGAATAACCTCGCCCAAATATTGGATCCAAGGGTGGACTTTGCCATGCTTCACTGGCTGGAGATCGCCACCCTAGGTCGCCTTGATCCAAGGATTAAAGGTTCATTGCAGCAGGCTGCTTCCAAGCGCTCTGCCAAGGCTGTGAAAGAAGCTTTGGCAAGGTGGCAGCAAAAAGTCATTCAAGCTCAGCCCTGGCCATGAGCAAGATACCCATAAGGACTCAGGAATGTCGGGCCGAATTAGCCTGGTTCAGTGCTTTATGCTCGGATGACTATGCCTTGCTGGGTGTTCCGGATGAGCGACTCAAAAGCACCTACGAGCACTGCAAGGCCATCACGCAAAAGGCTGATCACCTAGGCTTCCAAAACATCCTGCTCCCCTCTTCCTATCAAGTCGGACAAGATACATTGAGTTTTGCCGCTGCGATGGCTGAACAAACGAAGCAAATCCAGTTACTCGCAGCTGTGCGCTGTGGCGAGATGCATCCGCCCATGCTTGCCAGGGCCATCGCTACACTGGATCACATGCTCAAGGGACGACTGGCCCTGAATATCATTTCTTCGGATCTACCTGGCACTCAGATGCCTTCTCCTGATCGTTATCGTCGCTCCGCAGAGGTGATTGAAATCTTACGTCAGGCATGGACCCAGAAGCATATCCACTTCCAAGGCGAGTTTTATCAAATTGATTTGGATGCTCTACCAGCCAAGCCCTATCAGCAAGAAGGGGGCCCGCTGCTTTATTTTGGGGGCTATTCAAAGGAAGCACGCGCGTTGTGTGCGCGCTACTGCGACGTCTACCTGCTTTGGCCTGATACCCTAAATGGTCTGAAATCAAGTATGATGGATGTATCTCAACAGGCCAGATCTCAGGGCAGAGTTCTTGATTTCGGGCTGCGCATTCACATCATCTTGAGAGAAACCGAAGCTCAAGCTAGGGAGGCCGCAAGGCACCTGATCTCCAAATTGGAAATGTCGACCGGAGAGAAGATCAAACGGCGAGCGCAAGATCATCGCTCTCTTGGAGTATACCAGCAGGATGCACTTCGGGCCTCCTCAGACTCAGAAGGCTATGCCGAGGAATATTTATGGACTGGTATCGGACTGGCTCGTTCAGGCTGTGGTGCTGCAATTGTCGGTAATCCAGATCAAGTCATTGGCAAACTCAAGGCATACATGCAGCTTGGATTCCGAGCTTTCATCCTTTCAGGATACCCCCATCTTGGGGCCTGCGACCTGTTTGCGAGGTATGTATTACCCGCCCTACCCACCATTCGACTGGCAGCAGCCCAAAAACGCCTCCCCTGAACCATCTCTGAACAGCAATGAGCGATCCTCGGGCAGGATTGACTGATTCAGTCTGCCTGGCGAATTTCATGCTGAGCATCCACAGCAAGTCCTTGGCATTGCTGAGTTTGCCCACCCGGCCAAATGACTTCGAGTTCTTGATAACTCTCAGCCTTACCCATACCGAAGGTAATGATTTTTTCGGATTGGGACAAATAACTGCGCGTGGGCATAACCTGTCGCCAATAATCCTGATCACCTAGACGAAGCCTCACCCATGCACCAATGGCATCTCGGTTGGAGGAGGCACCCACTAACTTCAACCGAATCCAATGATGCCCAAGATCCTGATCGTTTCGCAGTAACACTGGTTTCTGGTTTGTCTGCGTCATCACAACATCCAGATCCCCATCGCCATCAAAATCAGCAAAAGCCGATCCGCGTCCGACAATGGGTTTGAAAAGATCTTGACCAGCCTCTTCAGGAGAAACCTCAATGAAGCGGCAACCGGTAGCAGGACCCGCATTCCAGAAAAGATGAGCGGCCTGCTCGTATTGCTGGCTCTCCTGGATCTGATGAATTTCCTCCTCCAGGTGACCATTGGCAGTGAGTAGGTCCTGCCAACCATCCAAATCATAATCGAAAAAAAACAGCCCGAATTTAAGAGCCAGTCGACTGGCTGGTCCGATCCCCGCAGGGATCGCCTCATCGGTAAAAATGGTCTGATCGGCTTTCCCTACATACAAGGCAGTCATTTCATTGGCAAAGTTGGCTACTCCCACCCCCAAAGCATCATCTTCACGAAAACGAGCGGTATCGATTCCCATGGCGCCACGCGCCTTGCCAAAACTGTCGAATCCCATACCACTGCGAGCCCCGATCTCTTTGAACGTGCCATCCCCCTGATTGTGCATGACAAAATTCTGTACCGTGTCGTTGGCAATGACTAAATCCATGAATCCATCGTCATCCAGATCCACCGGGGCCACACCCAGCGACTTGGCAACCGGAACCCCCGTAGCAGGATTCTTGATTCTCAAGCCAGCAAGCTCAGAGACATCCTTGAAACGCCCTGATCCCAAGTTTTCATACAGGGCTGGGTAGGTGCCTTGAAAATTCATGGGCTGCCCATAGGCCCTACCCAGGCCTGTCAGCGTGGTCCCCTGTTCGAGATCAATACTGGGTGACCACTGCACATAATGGCCCACAAAAAGATCCAGATCGCCATCGTTGTCATGATCCAAGAAGGCAGCACAGGTACTCCAGTCCTGCGCCCCCTCACCCACTCCAGCCTCACGGGTCACTTCCTCAAAATATCCCTCTCCCGTATTATGCATCAGATGGTTACCGCCTACCCCTGTTAGAAATAGGTCTGGCCATCCATCATTGTCATAGTCTCCCACAGCCACCCCCATGCCATAATGGGTCTTATCGAGGCCAGATTGAGCGGTGACATCTTGAAAATGGCCGCCTCCAAGATTCCGATATAGGGCATGGGTAGGCTGAGTGGCTCCATCTGGCAGGTGCTCGGGCCAATAGCAGGCGTTGACAAAAAAGAGGTCGGGAGCTCGGTCCTGATCATAGTCGATCACGGCTACCCCACTGCCCATGGTTTCAGGGAGCCATTTTTCCCCGAAAGAGCCATTCACATGTTTGAAATCAATTCCGCTGGATTCGGTGACATCGGTAAAGCCAACCCCTGGCACTTTAACCTCAGCTTGCATGCTAGCAGAGGGCACGGAGATTTCCGTCACCACTTCTGGCCCTTTATCCTCGGGCATGCGACCGACAAGCCAAAAACAAAGCCCGACTGCGATCAAAGCCAAGAGCACCCAAACTGACTTACGGAACGCCTGACCGATGATGGCATCGTCCTGATCATCCGACACCTCGGGTGAGCCTTCTTGATCCTTATTCATAATTATTCCTTGGAAAACAAAGGACGAGGGCACGAGATCCCACGTTATTCTTCAGCGTAGTTGACATATCCGATAAACATTTCCTCCCACGACTGCTCACCAAATCTCACGGTATCATCAGGGTTAGGATTGAATCGGTTTTGGATGGTATTATCAAACCAACCCTCGCAAACAAGTTGCGTACCAGCCGGAACACGAATGGGTTCCTCCAAACGGTAGAGCGCCTGCCAATCGAAGAAGTAGGCTGGCACATGAAGAATGGTCTCTGAACGTCCATCAGGGAAATTCAAGGTAAAGCGAGAGCGCGCTCCTCGGTAATGCATATGGGGGCTGAACTCATAAAGAATCGAGGCCCGATTAAGCACTTTGGTGGCCCTGACATGCACATCACGCTCATGAGGAGGTATAGTGAAATCCACATCGTAGGCGGCACTAGTCACTAGCTCTCGTTCGGGTGGCTCAGGGCTAAGGTAAAGTCCGAGCTGGGTTTGGTCGCTTGCTGCTTGCCCACTGGTTGTGTAATGCATCTGGAATACAAGGATATCACCTCGCCGTAGTCGCTTGCCCGTCCCGGCAGGGAACTCAACCTGCTCCATACCGGGAACATACCCAGCAAAGAAACCGCCTAAGCCGCCCCTGAGAGCCAGAAGCTCGAGAAAATTCCCCTTGAAAACCAAGCCGTGATGAACCACTGAACGGTTACCGGGCTTGACCGAAGCCGCTCGAAGCCAAACATCCTTGGCAAAGGGGCTCTCCAGGAAAAAGTAGCGATAATCAACCGAACCCTGCGCCGGGATACGTTGGGTTGGGATTGAAACGACATGGTCGGGTTTCCCCAGCGGCCAATCCTCAACCACAATCTTTGAAGCGGCTGGTAGAGGGTCCTGACCTTCCCCAAGAGGACTTCCGGCATCAATCCAGGCAATCAGCTGATTGATCTCATCTGAACTCATCGACTTGTCGTTGCTGAATCGGCTAAAGCGCGGTTCGGCATGCCAGGGCGGCATCTCGCCGGCAAGGACAGATGATTTGATGAGGCCGCTAAATTCAGCAACTCGGGCATGAGAGTCCATACTCCAAGGCGCAATATTCCCCTCCGAGTGACATGGGATACAATGAGTGATTAAGAGGGGAGCCACCACCCCGGTGTAGGAGGGAACCTCTAAAGCCTTGACCCCGTGAGGGATTCCAAAGGGCTTGAGGGTTTGAATGATCGGCTGGTTGCCAGACATCAAGGACTCAACGGCATCCTCCAATGGAGCCATCACATACTCCTGGTCCCCAAGATCGGTCCGTAGTTCGATCGGACCTCGGTAGGCAATCGACCATTGCCGCGGATCCACTAGGACGGCCTCAGGTACCTCCACCGATGCCATCGCTCGGGTCACAATCCCGTCAAGATCTAACAAAATGGGTGAGTCGATTTGATGTACCGGTTTCGACTCAGTTGATGCCGCCGATTGCTCGGTGCGAGCCAACACATGCCAGACAAGCAATCCATCATTCTGAT
>JALRAZ010000543.1 GCA_023257935.1 Verrucomicrobiota bacterium | reverse complement strand
GTTTGTCGTCCCATATTGCAGATCCAAGCACAGATCAGGTATGTGTTGGTCCAACCGCACAAAGGCCGGCGGTCGATCGCTTTTGTCAACATGGGGTTCGGCAGCTGAAAGCCTGGCAATGCTCTGGTTTGTTAGCACGAGGGCCAAGGCGATGATAAACCACCAGTCCCTGGGAGAAGGGAAATCCTTTGCGCAGTACATGGCAATCATTAGAAAACAACCCCAGAGAAGCGGCAAGACCGATTGACGCCCGCTATTGTGGCCGCTTTTTTTTAATCTCAGGGCAGCAAAGGGTGTTTTAAAAAAATAGGTTTTCCCTAACATGGACTTGGTATGCATTGGATTGATCTCATCCTGAATCTGGCTGCTTGGATCCTTTGGATGCATGGCAGTACTGGGCTGATGCAGGCAAGCAAGCGCATGGAGGGCATCTCGCTTGGCCTCACCCTCAAGGCCATTTCACCTGCAAGGATAAATCCTTCATGGTTCCTCATGATGGGGGTGCTCTTGATCCTTTGTTTCAAAATCCTGCTCCTGCATACCTTGGGCAAGCCACTGGCCTCTACCATGTCTCAGGAATTTCTTCTTATGCCTGTTTTTTTCAAAACCGGCAGCCTGAGTCATATGGCTTGCATGGGTATCGTGACTTTTCTGCGCTGCTGCATCATTGGCTATGTCTGGCTTTGGTTTATCAGGCGTATGGCCATGGGGCGGGGGATGGAGTCACTCCAAGAGGCACTGGATGGGATGCTTGGGCCGCTAGCCAGAGCGCATGCCTGGATTCAACCTGTGTGCTTATGGCTCATGGGTCTGATTGCTTGGATGGTGGTCAGTGGTTTGCTGGTGCAAATGGAGATCCTTCCCAGTCGCTCGCTTTCGGAGCTGCTGTGGCAGGCAACCTTTGTCTCATTGGCCGGTTGGCTGACACTGAAGTGGTTGATTGCCATGCTTCTTCTATGCTACCTGGCTCACAGTTATATTTATCTGGGTTCCTGGGAGGGGTGGGATTGGCTGGAGCACCTTGTCGAGCGCTTATTGTGGCCCATGAAATCTCTGCCGCTCCACTGGAAGCGAATAGATTTTGCCCCGGTCGTGGCTATCCCGCTCTATTGGGTGACTTTCCTCGTGATTGAAAGAGCAATCCTCTACCTTGGGACAGGGGTTGCATTATGAGGCCAATTCCCACTATGCGTCAAAAAGTGTTCGCATTGGGCGGTGTCATGGCCCATTTTCCTACCGATAGGACGCTTTGAAGGCATGAGTAAAACATTTTATCTAACCACAGCCATTGACTATGTTAATGGTCATCCTCACCTGGGACATGCTTACGAAAAGGTTGTGACCGATGCCATTTGCCGGGTGCATCAAAGCATGGGGGAAGCTACCTTCTTTCTGACTGGACTCGATGAACACGGACAAAAAGTTCAGAAAGCCGCTTCCGAACAAGGGATGGATCCTCAGGATTACTGCGATGGCTTGGCCGAGAGCTGGAGCGCTTTTGTGGATCGTTTGGGGCTGTGCCACGATGACTTCATCCGTACCACTCAAGAGCGACACAAGGAT
>JALRAZ010000526.1 GCA_023257935.1 Verrucomicrobiota bacterium | reverse complement strand
TGAGTGGCTTCTTCAGCAAGGATGGCATTTTAGCTGCCGCAGCCGATGGTCACCATGGTAGCCCAGTCCTCTTTGCCATAGGCATCCTCGCGGCGGTCCTCACGACCCTTTACATGGGGCGGCTTGTTTTGGTGGCATTCCATGGCTCAGCGCGATCCGAACAAGCCGGCCATGCTCATGAGTCCCCATCAGTAATGACCGGTCCGTTGTGGATCTTGCTCATCCCAACCCTCATTGCAGGATTCTTGCCCATTGAAAACATGGTCAACCATGCACTGGGCTTACATCACCCCGGTGGTCACGTGGCAGCCCCTCTGGCAATGGCATTCAGCATGCTGGCTCTCATGTTGGGTGGGAGTCTGGCCTATGGGCACTACCAGGGCGTGAAGGAGGATCCATTTACCGTCCGCTTCCAGGGGCTATCCACGGCCATGCGTAACAGGCTCTGGTTTGATGAAATCTTCAATGCTCTTATAGCCATCTCACACGAAGCCCTTTCCAAGTTAGCCGGTTGGGTCGATCGAAAAATCCTGAAAGGCTTTATCATCGGTTTGATTGAGCATGGGGTGGATATCACCGGAAAAGGGCTGAGGCTATTCCAGAGCGGAAGCATCCAGACCTATGCCTTCCTATTCGTAGCCGGTGTAGCACTGGTGATTTATTACGTTCTTGGAGGAACCCATTAATCAATCATGTCTATCCTGAGTTTTATTCTCATTTTGCCATTGCTAGGGGCTGCACTGGTTGCTCTGCAACCGGGTAAGAGTCGCCTCAGCATCCGGGCTATTGCTCTGATCACCACATTCCTTTCCATGATGCTTGCCATCTTTGCCTTCGTGGGATTCCAGGGTGCGGCCCAAGGGCTTGGCGGGTTTCGCTATGTGCAGAAGATCAACTGGGTGGAGAGTTTGGATATCAATTACCTGGTGGGGGCAGATGGGATCAACATCGGCTTGATCCTCATGGCATCGATCGTCAGTTTCGCAGCTGTCTGCGTTTCTCATTCCATTGAGAACCGGATCAAGGAGTTTCATTTCCTGATGTTGATCATGATCGCTGGTATCCTGGGAGCATTCATGTCTATTGACCTGTTCTTCTTCTATTTTTTCCATGAACTAGCACTGGTGCCCACTTTCATCATGATCGGGGTATGGGGCCGCGGAGAGCAACGTCAATACGCCACCTTCAAGATGACCCTTTATCTGACACTTGGGGCCCTGGTGGCCTTGGCAGGTCTGGTATTGCTTTACGTGGAATCAGGAGCCCGCACCTTTGATCTGATTGCATTGAGCCAACAGCTTGGTGCTAACCCACTCCGACCTGAAAGCCAGCAGCTCATCTTTGGTTTTCTACTGTTTGGCTTTGGTATCCTCGTTTCGCTGTGGCCTTTCCACAGTTGGGCTCCCATTGGCTATGGCGCAGCGCCCACAGCTACAGCCATGCTTCATGCCGGCGTACTGAAAAAATTTGGCATTTACGGATTAATCAGGGTAGCCCTTCCGCTGCTTCCACAGGGAGCCCATGACTGGGCTCAAGTCTTGGCGTGGCTCTGCCTGGGCAACATCCTCTACTGCGGTTGGGTTGCCATGCGTCAGAAGGATCTCAATCAACTCATCGGCCACTCAAGTGTCGCTCACATGGGCTTTGTGTTTCTGGGAATCGCCAGCCTTAGCTTGATTGGTCTTAGCGGAGCGGTGCTGGTGATGATAGCCCATGGTTTCCTGGCGGCTCTTTGTTTTGCCTTGAGTGGGTATCTGTGGGATCAGAAGAAAACTTTGGAGATGAGTCGTTATGGAGGCCTTCTTCAGCAAATCCCTTTCATTGGCACCCTTTTAGTCATGGCCATGATGGCCGGCTGCGGGCTCCCGGGTTTTGCCAATTTCGCTGGCGAGGTAACCGTCCTCTTCGGTGCCTGGCAGACCCTACCAAGTTTTGTGATCGGGACAACATGGGGTGCCTTAATCATTGGAGCTATCTATGCGCTGCGGGCCATACGTCGCATGCTCCATGGCCCTGTAACAGAGGGAACAATACCCGTGATCGATACGCCGCATTACTGGGCTAAATTACCCTATCTGCTGCTGATAGGCTGCCTGCTTTTATTTGGGATTTTCCCTAGCTTGTTGACTGAGCGAATTTCCCAATCCATGAAGCCAATCATCAAGGCTATTGAAGCGGGGAACCAAAGGGAACTCATCTTACTTGCCAACGAACCAGCAAAACCAATGAACCGATTGTCTGGGGCAAACCAACCTTGATGTGAGTGAATTCTAGGAAGTGAATTGATGAATATTTCTGCCTCCATTCTCGAAATTGCTGTGGTCCTGCTGGGTGTTGTGATCATGCTTGCCGACCTTTGGACTCCGCCAAAATACAAATCCTGGCTAGGGGTGGGCTCAGCGGCGGGCCTGCTTCTCATTCTAGCGGGAAGCTTCTTCCTCCAAGTGAATGAACCCATTCAAGCGTTTGGAGGGATGTATGTGCTCGACGCCTTTGCCTTGTTCTTTAAGCGGTTTTTCATCGTTGCGACGATGCTTGTGCTCCTGATCTCTGTGGAATATTCCAAAAAATTCCAAAGTGGTAGTGGGGAATACTTTTCTCTGAGCCTATTCGCTCTTTCAGGGATGATGTTTGCCGCCTCGGCCAATCATTTTGCCCTCCTCTTTGTGTCCCTAGAACTCATCACCATCACCTTTTACATCCTGACCAGTTTCCTGCGTCACCAAATCATCTCCCTGGAGGCTGGGATCAAGTACCTGATTCTTGGAGCCTTATCTTCTGCCTTCCTGCTCTATGGCATCGCTCTGGTATACGGAGCCACTGGCACCATGCAGTTTGATGCGTTGCGCGCTCAAAGCGCCAACATGGTCCAAAGCCCGCTGTTGCTTGTTGGGCTTCTCATGATCCTGGCCGGCTTGGGCTTCAAGATCGCGGCCTTCCCTTTTCAGATCTGGGCGCCTGATGTGTATCAAGGTTCACCCAACTCCACTACCGCATTTCTAGCAGTTGGATCCAAAGCAGCCGGATTTGCCTTATTGATGCGGTTGTTGATGTCTGCCGTACCAGATGTGGCGTTAAGTTGGGAACCCCTGCTCATGGGCATGGCTGCTATCACCATCCTCTACGGCAATTTATGTGCCCTGCCCCAGCGCAACCTCAAACGCCTCTTGGGGTATTCCAGTATCGCTCATGCAGGATACCTGATGATGGGTGTGGCTGCCATGAGTCTCAACGGTTCCGGCGCCATCCTCTATTACCTTTCTGGTTACCTGTTTACAGTGATTGCTGCTTTCTTGGTGATCATCCTGGTCATGCAGCATACCGGAGCTGAGGATATCATCCAACTGGCACAGCTGCACCAAAGGGCTCCAGGTCTAGCGGGTATGCTGGCCCTGTCGATGGTTTCTTTGGCAGGCATCCCTCCCCTGGCTGGCTTTTTTGGCAAATTTCTGCTTCTCAGGGCTGTTTTGGAACAAGCAAGTGTCCATACGGCCTATTATGGCTTGGTGGCTGTGGCCGTTATAGGTGTGGTCATATCGCTGGTTTATTATTTTGGTATCATCCGAACCATTTACTGGGAAAAACAACAGTTGGTTGCCGATGAAATCCATGTTTCCCCCATCTCACGAGTCGTCCTGTGGGTGTGTGCGGTGCTGATGATTTACTTGGGTATTCTTCCCAATAGGCTCATGGAAGCGGCAAGCACTGCGGTGGAATCCCTCAAATTCTGATCATTCAAGATCCAACCATTCTAGGCGAGCATCCAACCAGCTCGGATTCCTTGCCCCAGCGGGGTCGGCTCTGCACCAAGCTTGATCTTCCAGGTAGCCAGGCATCCCACCATGGCGGCATTGTCTGTGCAGTAGGTGGGAGCAGCCATTCGCAATTTTAAACCTGCTTGATTACAGGCCTGAGAAAGGGCCTGACGCAATCCTTGATTGCATGAGACTCCCCCCGAAACTGTGATCATCTTCACCTCATGGGCTTCTGCTGCACGGAGCGTCTTGGCAACGAGTACGTCGACGATGGCGGACTGGACCGAGGCACAAACATCGCGTATTGAGTGTTCATCCTGCAGACATTGCGGATGTTTCTCTAGATAATAACGCACGGCTGTTTTGAGCCCACTGAAGCTGAAGTCAAAGCCAGCATCCTTGAGCATCGGACGGGGAAAACGATGCGCATCAGGGTTGCCCTGAGCTGCAAGGCGATCCATCAATGGCCCTCCGGGATAGGGAAGACCGAGGAGTTTGGCTGTCTTGTCAAAGCACTCACCCGCAGCATCATCCAGGGTGCCGCCGACAACTTCGTGATTCATGGGTGACTTGACCCACAGGAGAAGGGTGTGGCCACCGCTGACCACCAGACTGAGGTTTGGCTCAAAGGCCTCACTTTCCAATCGTTTCTGCTCAGGATCAATCCAAGGAGAATAGAGATGCGCCTCATGGTGTTGGATTCCCAGCAGAGGGATACCCAAGGCAAAAGACATGTGCTGGGCAGCCTGATAACCCACCATCAA
The DNA here is from genome assembly GCA_023257935.1 of Verrucomicrobiota bacterium. Lineage (GTDB taxonomy): Bacteria > Verrucomicrobiota > Verrucomicrobiia > Limisphaerales > AAA164-E04 > UBA7971. Next base: position 282 of record JALRAZ010000526.1, on the reverse strand, counting down.
GGCAGGAGGCAGCCCTGGTCCCTGTGTCGCACTCACCCAGTCCAGATCATCGGCTCGAATCTCTGCCTCCACAAGGGATTGCTGGACCACTGGCACCAAGTTAGCCAGATGCTCGCGTGCCGCCAACTCAGGCACAACCCCTCCATATTGAGTATGCAGCCTGATCTGGGAGGCCACCACATTAGAGAGAATCCAGCCATCCTGGATGACCGCGGCAGCGGTTTCGTCACAGGATGACTCGATGGCCAGAAGCTTCATGACCTGCCCTCGAGCAGAAAAAGG
>JALRAZ010000522.1 GCA_023257935.1 Verrucomicrobiota bacterium | reverse complement strand
TGGGGTTGCCACTCAGGCGCATAAAGCTTTCGACGATTGTCTCTGTGTCCAAACGTCGCCGCTACCGTGCTGAGCACTGGTTATCAACCTGGCAAGTCAGCCATCGCAAACTGGTCATTCGCAGGGACAGAGGGTGGTTCCGCGAATTGGTTATCACACCAAAATACCGCTACGTGTTTCGCAAAGCTCTGGAAACTGCTGTGGCGCAAAGCAAACTCAATGTCACCAGCGCCTAGTTAATCCAATGGCTTGCGGGGTTAGCGCATTATCGCTGGATTTCGAAACCATCGAGCAAACGCTTCAGCCCAGGATGTTCCGGGGAAGCTTCCAATCCTTTGCGCACGGTCTTGAGGGCGTTGGCTAATTCATTGTCCTGAATGAAGAGGGTTGCCAGGCCAACGTAGGCTTCGGCAATGCCTGGATTCAGGCGAATAGTATGAGCAAAGGCTATTTTGGCTGAGTTGCCATCTCCTAGTGATGATTGCGCCAAGGCTAGATTATAATATGCCTCTGCCAACTCAGGAGAGAGCTCAATGGCCCGCTCAAATAACTCAATGGCATCAGCATGCTTGTTTTGCCACAACAGTGACACACCGAGTTGAACCATGGCCTCAATCGAGTCCTTGTCCAAAGAAAGGGATTTTCTTAAGGCGGTCTCAGCCAGTGGGTATTGCTTGTTCGCAAGGTGGATTTTGCCCTGGTAAATATAAGCTTTGGGGATATCGGGATAATGCTGAATAATTTTATTTACCAGGGGCTGAGCCTCAGCTAATTTCCCAAGCCTTATCAAAGTGCCAGCGCTATCCATCCAGGCAATCTTACCCAGTTTATAGGGTTTAACCATATCTAAGTAGGGGTCCATCCATTCCTCATCCAGCTCGATCGTGTCGGCCACTTTTTGAGCTCCTTCGGAAGCTTCAAGTTTGCCCTGTCGTAAATAAAGGTTGGCCAGGGAAACATGGGCGGCCTTACGCGTGTGGATCGAATCCCTGCATTGCTCGAAATACTCAACAGCCTGGTTATCCTCACCAGCAGCCTGGGCCACACGGCCGAGCCCAAGGATTGCCATAGGGTTATCGGGAAAGTGACTAAGCACGGCTTCATAATGAGGTTTAGCGGCCTCCAGTTGACCGTCCTCTGCCAGGACGTTTGCCAAGCGCAGCCTCGGAGCAAAGGTCTGCTTGTCCAGCAGATCGGCTGCGGTTTTCAGGCTTGGTAGGGCCAGTGGGATTTGATCCGGTAGATGGGAAAGCCCCTTGTAGTAAACCCATCTACCCTGATCAGGGTCCAACAGCACGGCCTGATTGAGGCATTGCGAACCAATATCCCTAAATTCATTCACCCAATACACCACTCCCAACATGGCCCAAGCTGACGCAGAGCTTGGCTTCTGTTTGACACGGATTTCAGCTTGTTGGATCTGCTCCACGATCAATGTATCCACTTCCGCCAAGTCTGGCTTGGGTAGCTCCATGATGGGACCACTCGATGGGCTGCATCCGGTTATGAGCCATGCGGCGACAAGCACCCACCACCAAATTTGGGGTGTTGGATGATGTGTACTCGTTGGATTCGGACTGGTGCTATCAAATTGGATGCTTTTCATGGCATGTCAGCTAAGGGTGAAGCCTAAGATCATGGAGGGCTAGAGCAAAATGTCATGATTCAATCACGCATCACAGGCTCCCCCTGGCCCTTGCTCAGGGTGTGGAATTGGTTGATTGGCAACGGGCCAAAATGTTCCTGCATGCCGTCTGACCAAGTGATGAGCACGGTTGCATCTGCCGATGCATTACCTAGACCAAAGTGAATACGTGGATCGTTCGAGCACAGGTAACTGGCACCGGGATTGAGCCATTGTTTATGTTTGGCCGATTGAGTCTGAATAACAATCTCAGCACCCAAGTCATCCCTCCCTCCAGCCTCGGGTAGGATTGCCCTAAAGGTGACCCAATTCGCTTGGGCATGTGAGTGGCCAAGCAGCACTTTTGTAGGAGCCTCAATTTGGCTGAGCACCAGATCCAAGGCGCCATCATTGTTAAGATCTCCAACAGCCAAACCACGGCCGACACCTGGTTCCCCACAGAAAGCCTCGTTCTTGGGTGAAATGTCTATGAGTTTGCCTGAGCCATCATTGGAAAGCAGTTGGTTGCGCTGGGCATACTGTGCCCAAAAAGCGCTGGATGCGACGATATCATCGCCTCGTTCTCCGTGCTTGGCTCGAATGTCCCCATTGACAAAGGCCAGGTCATTCAATCCGTTGTTATCGAAATCGGCCATGATGGCACCAAATCCCGTACCACGCCAGGCCGTCTGGTTGAGCCCCTGTGCGGCGGTGCGATCGGAAAAAACCCCTGCAGGCCCTTGTTGCCAAAGGGTATGGCGTTCAGTGCTTAAATGCGTCACGAAAACATCAACTAAACCATCACTGTCGATATCGCCCACTCCCACTCCCATATTGGCTTTGGTTTGCCCCATGGCATCGAGGGCGATACCTCGCTTGAGGGCCTCTTCAGCAAATCGGCCATCCTGTTGGTTTACAAAGAGTCGATTGGGTTTGGCATCATCGGCAAAAAAGATGTCCACCCAACCGTCACCACTGAAATCATAGCAGGCCACGCCTAGACCCGGTCCAGGGTGAGCTGCCAGCCCGGCAGCTGCGGTGACATCTTCGAAAATTGGGCAACCATCAACGACCTTGCCCGTATGACGGAAAAGCTTGGGGATAGCAGATGGAAACCCATCAGGGCCGCAAAATTCGGGCCGCCCGTCACTGCCAGAACAATCCACCGAAGGCGCGTATTCCACATAATTGGCGATCACCATATCCAGCCACCCATCTCGATTGTAATCCAGCATGGTGGCAGAAGTACCCCATTCAGGATTATCCACACCTGATTCACGTGTGATTTCCCTAAACCCATTGCCTTGCAGGTTTAGGAAAAGGCGTGCTTCAAGATAGCCGGTGATCAGAATTTCAGGGTAACCATCATTGGTAAGATCCCCTGCAGCGACTCCCATCGCATGCCCGTCAACTGCCAAACCGTAGGAGGCATCGGCTGGTTGAAAGCTGCCATCGGACTGCTGAATGAAAAGCGTGTGAAACACCCCTGAATTCGGGCCAGCATTTTGCAGGCAGAAAACATCCATAAGTCCATCCTGATTCACATCGAGGATGGCTGTGCCAGATCCTAGACTCCTTGGCATGAAATAGTCTGAGGGATCGCCTGCTTGATGAACGAAATTCAGCCCTCGAGACGAGGCCATAGCAGTGAACCACTGAGCTTGGCTTGAGGCATCTGAGGGTAGGGGCAAATCATTTTCAGCGCGCCGGGAATCGTTTGATTGATCGCAGCCAGCCAAGCAGAGGAGTATTCCAGCCCAGAAGAGATAACACCACTGTGAAAGGCACGCTCCGTTGGTAAGATTGGGCTGTTGCACAAGCATGGGTGAAGTCTCTGGAGTCAGTAAACGTTAGCAGACAGTTTTTACGTCCGATCAGATTAAATCCCAAGCCTAAGGCCATGAAAGAAAAAAGCCCACTTCCCTGAACGGGAAGTGGGCGATGATTCAAATCAGATCAATGATCCGATTGACCTTTTTAGCCAGTCATCATTCAGCGATGAAAAACTGTGCTGCCTGACTTGGGGCCACAGAGTAAGGCGAGGTCGCACCAGCCACAGGGCTGTAGGCACCGTTGGCGGTAGCCGAGCTCTTCAATGTGCCGGAGAATTCGATCACCACATTCCCATCGCTCAAGGCAATCGATGCAATCGAGCCTCCACCTGAAGCCACTTCAGGGCGATTGGCATACAGGCTAGCCACTTCATCAGCTGAGAGTTTGCCTGAATAGGTTGCCCAAGCATGCATGGTCGAACCAGCCCCCATGTGGTCAGTTGCCTGCTCAAGACGCGCACCCATGACCTTGACTTGGCCAGAGAGGGGGATACTGCCACCCCATGTTCCAGATAAGCCGCCGTTGATGTAGAGGTCCGTCGAACCTGCAGCTGCATCACTGACAAACACGACATGGGCCGGTGCACCAAATATCGAAGCGACATCGCGCCCATCCACCGCTGTGAAGAGGTTGTCTGCGACGCCGAATTGGGTGGTTCCAAACAAACCTTGTTGATTCCATTGGTCAAGTTTGATGGCAAAAGCATTGTCTCCTGCAATGGCCGTAGAGGCCCCATCTTTGATGGCAGTGAAGTAGAATGCATAAGAAGCATCACCATCCAGAGCACCAAAGTCCACAACTGATGGCTCTGTGGCGCTTCCTGAGGCGACCATGACCGCAGGCTGTTCGGGCTCTACGTAATCAGGCACATCGCCAGATCGATAGGCCATGAGCCCACCGGTATCGTTCACCAGCACCTTTTCACCCGCATCATTGATGGTGAACAGTTCGATGTTGGCACCGCCTCCTTGGCTGAAGTAAACGATTCGCACAGGGTAGATGCCTGCAGCTCTAACATCCATCTGGAAGGTGGTGTCGGCAGATCCACGGCCACCATTAAAGGATCCTGCAACCATGGCTCGCGGGTCATTGATGTGGCCGATGGACAACTCAAAACCGTCATCACTGTTCACGCCCATGGTCAGCATCCCTTCAGGAAAACTGATAAAGGTGATGATTTCAGCGGCAATCCCATCGTAGCTACCCCAATTACCTGGGACACCAGGCATTTGATCATCGGGAACCACGTTGCCATTTTCCATGCCGTCGATGGTTTGGCCATTCAGGTTGATCACTGTGGGGATTTCATACTCTGCCAAATGCCCGACCAGCTTGCCGGCGGCTAGAGCAGGTCCTTTCTCATCAAGGTAGGCATCATTATCCAAAGTGCTACCATCAATGTCCTTCGGCGCAGCAGCCAGGATCTCCTTCACTGCTGAGGTCTGGTTACCGTGATCGGTCAGTTCGTTCTGCCAGACACGGAAAACAAAACCTCTTTTATTTGTGTCCACATTGCTTGCCAGCATGGGAGATTTGAGAAGGCCAAATGAAGGCGAGTAAATCGTCCCCGAATCGGTAATCAAAGTTCCGTTTGAGTCGTTGATCTCAATAACATAGTTGATCTCCGTGTTGGGTTCGAATTTCTCTCCAACAAAGCCAAAGTCAGTGGCATCGAGCACTTTGTTGCCAGCGGTCAGGGCAACCTCATTGCCATTGATGAACAATTTAGCAGAGGCTGGGTCAACCACTGAATCACCTTTGTCTGTAGCTCGGAAGGTGAAGGAGTCGATGCTCACATTGATGGCCGAGAGGAACATCAAGTCGGCGCTGCCCCCTCCGATGCCTAAGGTAACCAGAGCGGTTTCGCTCGGTGACTTTCCAAACACGATGGAGTGGGCTCCCAGACCACCCCAGCCTTTTTGGCCAGGAGTGTCTTCGTCGCCGTCATTGATGGCCATTCCCAGACCAAACTGGGTTCCGAGTTCAAGGGATTCAAGACCTAGCGTGCTTTTTGGTAGTTTGATCTCATAAGTCGTCCGCTTGGTGGCTTCATCGCGAGTGATGACCGCTTCGGTAGGTTCTGCGTCAGCACCTGTGGCGGGTCCTGCTTCGTGCATGACAATCACATCGCCCGTGTTGCCTTCCACCCCGCCCAGAGCGTAGTTGTAGAGAGCTATTTGCTGATCCTGATTGGCACTGGCAATCATCAGCTGAATGGAATCACCATTCCACGCGCTGTTCGCAGCGTTTTCGTGGTAATCATCTGTCACGACAAACCCGAAATAAACATTGTCTGCGTCGTAAGCTATTTGGACGGCTGAGGTTTGATCGTCGGCTCCAGTCCAAGTACCTCCGGCATACTCTTCAAAGAGTTTGAGCTCCCCGCCGCGAGCGCTTCCCTTGGGAATGGTAAAGCGTGGATCAGCCAGCACGGGTATGCCCCGCCAGTCGTCTAGTTTGCCATCCAAAGTGATGGCTCCTGGGGCTTCGTTGGCGAAGTAATATTCCTTGCCAGGTTCAATGTCATTGGACGTGGCCAGTGTGACAAGAGCCGTTTCGGTAGGTGATTTACCAAACACGATGGAGTGGGCACCTAGACCGCCCCAACCCTTTTGGCCAGGGGTGTCTTCATCACCGTCGTTGATGGCCATCCCCAGTCCGAAACGCACGCCACCCTTCAGCTCTTCCAGGCCGAGCGTTTCCTTTGGCAGTTTGATTTCGTAATAAGTACGCTTGGTTTCACTGTTACGCACGATCACGGCCTCGGTTTGAGCTGCGTCGGCGCCTGTAGCAGGGCCCGCTTCATGCATCACGATCACATCCCCTGTCTCATTTTCAACGCCACCGAGAGCATAGTTATACAGAGCGATCTGCGTATCTCGCGCATCATTGGCAATCATCAACTGAACCGAATCACCATTCCAGGCACTGTTGGCAGCATTTTCATGATAGTCGTCGGTGACAGTGAAGCCGAAATAGACATTGTCATCATCATAAACGACCTGCACCGCAGAGGTCTGGTCATCAGGTCCTGTCCACTTTCCGCCAGCATACTCTTCAAAGAAAACCAGTTCGCCTCCATCTCCTGAACCCTTGGGTATCGCAAAACGGGGGTCTGCAAGCAGCATGGCTCCGCGCCATTCAGAGAGGTCCCCATCCAAAACAATCGGAGTTGGGGCTTTGATAGCCGTGTAGTATTCCTTTCCTGGCTCGATATCATTGGCTTGTGCCAAGAATCCGACCGACATGGCTAGGGCCATGACCGCCTTGAGCGGTGATGTGTGTGGTTTTATCATGGTGTATGATTGTAGTTGTTAGGGAATAATTGCTAGAATGAGCATGGTTATACGAAGAAACAAGCTCCATCACAAGGCAAAATGGTGATCTCTAGAGGCCTTTTTAGTGCATTCTAGAAGGTTCGCCTAGCTCCCTCAGCCGCTTTTTTGCCTATTCTTTTCCTGCTGGGCCTAAAATCGAAACGATTCCACTAGATTCGGCCACGGCAATTTGCCATGAACGATTTACCGAAGCCGGGATGAAACAAAGCCCCGTTTGCTCGCCTACAAGTCGGACACCGGTTCGATCAGCAGAGACGCAATCCCATAAATGGTTGGCTTTCAATACCATGAGTAAACCATCCCCAGCGTCATGGCGGGTGAGTGGATTGTCCCCTTGAAAAACATTTTGCCCTATGAAAATGAATGGCTCTTTGGCAACACCCAAATGGCCATGAACCATGGCACGGATCGGGCTGGTTTGGGCCTCAGCTGGTAGGGACTGAGTTGCAAAGCGACCCCCTTCATTCCAAAGGACTGTGGAAAAAAGTGTTTGGACCTCAAAAAGCCGCGGATCTTCTGCCCCCGTGAAATCAGTGAAACTTGTGAGATCCATTCTGGAAAAGGCCGCATGAGAAGGAATTCTGGCGACGATTTCGGGGGCCATGCCTTTCAATGTGTTGAGGTCTTGGATTGGCCACCATTTCCCATCACGGAACGCTACCGGGAGGATTTGATCCTTCATGGGCGGTTTTAATTCGAGCTGAAACACACCAACACGCTGACTTCCAACCAAAGACCACTCTGTGTTGGTGCCTAGGTTGCCTGCCAGGATATCGTTATCGCCATCCGAGTCAAAGTCACCACACAGTAAACTCGTCCAAGCTCCTGTGATGCCATCAAGACCGTGGCTATTGCTGAGGTCACGCAATCTTCCATCCTCCCAAAACAACAAATTCAAGGGGCCCCAGGCCCCTGCCACCAACAGGGCAGCTTGGTTGCCGCGGAAATTCTCAAGGGGACTCAAGGCTCGTATACCGAGGCGCCAATTTCCCACAAGTGACGGATCAACTAATGGTTCTAGCTTTCCCGCACGAGTGAGCCAAATCATGAGTGAGGAGGGATGAGATTGATCGGCTGCCCCTTTTCCTGCGACCACAAGATCCAGATCGCCATCATGATCCAAATCCAACACCGACAGAGCTGAAAGACTCCTTAAGGAAGTCGGGATGCTTTCAATTGTCAGCCCATGTTGATTGATGAGGTTTAAACTGATTGAGCGAATGCCTCGTGGACTTATTTGAGACGCGCTCACTATCCAGCAAGGCTGATTATCTTGCGACTTCCAGCCGGTGGCCTTACCTCGAGCTTGGATGGCTTGGTCTCCAAGAGGAGCGTCCTGAAAGCTTCCGTTGACCTGCTGCAAAAGCATCCGAGGGTGATGCTGTGAGCTCCCTTCGACCCATAGATCCATCATGCCGTCCTGATTGATATCATAAGGCACTAGGCCACCGTCCAGATCAGTGAGGCATAAAAATGTGTCATTATCATTTTTGTGGGCAAGGGCCGAAGGCTTTGCCTGTGTGGGAACCAAGGTCTGTAACCGAACCAGTAGGGGATCAGGTTGGGCGGGTGCTAAATCGGAGAGAGGGGCTTGTTCTGGTTGAATAATGGTGAGCAGATGCTGCGTTTTGATTCCACTTAACTGGCTCGTGGTTCCATTGGGCCAGTCGATCTGCAGCCTTGCTGTGGGTTCCTCTGCTTGGCTCAGGGCAAAGGTGCGGCTCGGGCTATCACTGGACATATAACGCCCACCGGTCTGAATCACCTGGGATTGGCGCCCTTTGGGCGAAGTCAGGGTTAATCTTGCGCCCGTCGCAGCATGATTGGCCTGCAGTCCCTTGAGTTGGACCTTCACGCGCGACCCAACTGCGATGTTTTCAAAGGCAATGGCCGGTTGATTCAGTTGATTGATCACCAAATCCTGGTCCCCATCCTGATCTAGATCTGCCATGGCCATGCCATAGGAAACGCCGTACTGCTCAAACCCCCAATCGGCATCGGCTGGTTCAAAGGTTCCATCTCCCCGATTGCGGAAAGCGGCATCGGGGGTTAGGAAGGGGGGGTGAAACTGACGGGAGCGCTTACGCTGCGCCACGCTCAATGAGTCAGTTTTGAGTGCGTCATGGCTATCCTGATCCATGACGTCGAAGCTGAATCCATTGCTTATCAACAGGTCATCATATCCATCTAGATCCACATCGAGGAAAATGGGACACCAAGACCAATCCGATGCCGCCACGCCAGACATCAGAGCAACTTCCTTGAAATACCCTGAGGGAGCACCCATGAAAAGTGTGTTGCGGTTGTAGCGCGGTTGGGCATGGGGTATGACCACCTCCTCTGGTGGCGAGGTTTGCTTGACCAGTTGCTGCATGCGCCGAGCCGGATCACGGGCAAACATGTCAACAACCAGGAAATCGTCATAGCCATCTCGGTTGACATCCGCCACATCGATTCCCATGGAAGAGCGGCTGGTGTGTCGTATGGCAAATCGATCTGCCAGCTGAAAGCCTCCCAATTGGTTATTGATCCACAATCGGTCTGGGGTTGCGTTATCGCTACATACGTAGAGGTCAGGCCACCCATCGTGGTTGAAATCACGGAAGCTGACAGCCAAGCTCCAGTCCCTAGGTGGTTGCACGGCTTGTCCCTGCTGGCTCAAGAAAGTGCCTTTCTGCAGGCTAATCGAAGTAAAGTGTCCCTTACCGTCGTTGAGATAAAGTTGGTCCATCTCAGGCAGTTCCCGTAATTTGCCAGTGCTGGAGACGGTAAATCGGTTCCTTAGCCTCGGTTCCTCGGTCGACTGGCCATTGACACGATTGACTTCCAGTTTCCCACCCCGACGAACCAATCCGTATGAAGTTGTCGGATCGGCAGTATACATCTCATCAATATAGTGAGCGCAATATAGATCCAGGTCACCATCACGATCCAGATCCGCCATGGCCATAGAGGTAGGCGAGCCATTTCGATCCAGGCCGCTATCGACTGATTCTCGAAATTGCCCTGCGCCATCATTGAGGAAAAGTCTCACTCCTGAAGCAATTCCCCCTACCAACAGGTCCTGGTCGTGATCTCCATCTACATCAACGATGATGGCTCCGGTGGAAAGTTGGTTGGGACAGTCAACCTGTCCGTGCTCCATGACTTTGAATTGCCAGTTACCTTGGTTCAGGTAGAGCTCATTGGGCGATTGAAGGCCACAAAAATAAATATCATCCAGTCCGTCGTCGTTGATATCACCCAAGGCAACCCCTGAACCATTGTGAGCGACGGCGTCTGTAAGAAAGGCGTCGCCTTCCAGTTGATTGACAAAACCGATGCCACTTTGCTTCTCATGGATGCGGCGAAAGCCTTCTTTTCTTTCTTGAGAACCTTTCGGCTCCAATAGGGGTATCTGGGTCCAGTGAGGCGTATCTCTCGACTGGGCCTGTAAGCTCACCCACATGAAGGGTTTGCCCAGGTGACAAGCAATTAGAATGAGTAGACACAGATTCAGAAGGCATTGTTTTGGGAAACAATAAGGCGGAAGCAGTCGAGGATCACTGGATTGCATTATTTACCTCCTGATTGGTGCTCAACGATACAAGGGATGTCCGTTCAGGTTTTAGGACTACTTTTGAAACCTTTCAAACCCAAGAGGAGTATGACTAAACCGATCAGCGCAATGCAGGACATCATTCCTAGATAGACAGATTTGCTGATGGACTGTCCAAAGAGCAGAAGCGTCTCTGAACTCTCATAACGCGCTGCATCATCACCAATGATTTGCTGACGATGATAAATGAGTGGGGTGACCATCAAAACTAAACCAGTCAACAGTCGCATGAGGGATTGGACCATGATCTGATTTAAGAACCGGCATGTGGCTTTGTCAACCAGCCTGCCGGGGAGAAGTCAGGGATTAGGCCTTTGAACAATCACAACCCACGAGCCGTTATCACCCAGATCGGATGGGGCATTTAGACGCACGGGCTCCAATGCTGCTGTCCAGCCACTGGAAGCTCCTCCCTGCAGGGGGTCCATGTAATCAGTCATGTAAAGGGAGTTCCCCGGTGTCCTCAACTGCCTTACCAAATCGCCCTGAATCCTGGGAATCGTCCTGAGTGAATCGTTATTTGGGGCAGACTGAAATCGAGGATGATGCAGGATCAACCCTCTTCTTGGTGCATCTTCCAAATAATCTTGACCAAGCAGCGCCATCACCGCTCCCTGCCCAGGGCTTAGGTTCCCATCGAGGATAGCAAAGTCTCCCAGCTTGATGGACATCCCTAGCACACCAAGGAATTGGCGGTCCTGGTGACCTTCAAGATGAGAGAAGACAGGTTGGGTCATGGCTACTTTGAGGTCACCATCATTGCTGCTGGCATAGGGTGTGGATAGGTAAGGCTGCAAAATATGTGGAGGTTGCCCCCGTTCGCCTTCGCTTAAATCCCTTCCGTTACCATGAAAATAATCACGATGAGCGAAATTCTGGCCGATGGATGAACCGTATGGAAGTCGTGCCATTTGGTAGCCCGTAGCATTGCAGATAAACCAACTCTCGGCTTGAACTGAATCATTAAGTGCCTGGTTTCGAATCTCTCGGAGCAAATCGGCCATGAACACTCGATCTTTATCTTCAAGAGTTCCAGTCACTCCGGACAAGCGATCAATGAGGCGCGGGTTTGCAGCTGCCTGCTCTAAAATAAACCACCTGCGCTCCATTTCCATCCGAACCGTGAGCGCCGTGAGCTTTGCCGTAGAAATTAAAAGAGCCTTATTAACGGCCTGACTTTCGCGTCCGCTCTGTCCAAGTTGAATAAAGGCGCCCACCAACACAACGATAGCGAGCATCATCGAGGTGAGGCTCAACTGAGCCATTCGACGATGTTGTCGAAAAAATCGTAGCGTGGAAGCACCCCAAGATTCTCGGTGAGCCACGACTCTTTCGTCAGCCAGATAGCGTTTGATTTCCTGGGCCATTTCCATGGCTGAAGGATAACGATCACTCGGCTCACTGGACATGGCCTTGAGGCAAATAGCCTCGACTGCTTGGGGGCAATAGGGCTTCAAGGCTGAAGGGGTGGGCCATCTTTGTTGAATGAGATGTTCCCTGAGCCCTTTGAGGTCACTCGGACCACTTTCGGCGGGGCTTTGACCGCACAGAATACAATACAAAATGGCCCCAAGACTATAAATGTCACTGGACACCCTGAACTCAGAAGATCCCGAGGTAAGTTCTGGGCTCATATAAGCAGGTGTTCCGGCTCCAGAATCATTTTGACCGATCCCACTGGGTGGCGCATGCAAGGGCAGAAGGGTCTTTTCACCGCTAGCCCTGGCCTGGGAGTCGCGGACCACAGGAGTGGCCAGACCCCAGTCAACTACCAATGCTTCACCATAAGGCCCCAACAAAATATTATCCGGTTTGAGGTCTCGGTGAACAATCCCCCGAGTATGGGCGTATCCCATGGTATGGCAAATAGCGATGAGGTGGTTAAGTAGCTGCCGAAATTCCAGGTTACGCTTCAGAGGGGTGTAGGTGGTTTGGTCTTGGTGATACCGGTTGATGGCCTCTTGCAGAGTGACCCCACCCACAAAAGGCATAATGTAGAATGGGCATCCATCCTCGGTAGTGCCGATACCATGGATGGGGATGACGCCTGGGTGATTCAATCGACTGGTGATTTCCGCCTCAATCATGAAGCGCTTACGATGGTATTCATCCTTCAGGTAGCGGGGCTGAAGGAATTTGATAGCCACTTCACGGTTGAGTTCAGGATCCAGCGCAATGCACACCCTTCCAATGGCCCCCTGAGCATGCTCCCTGAGGTGGGTCAGACCAATGCGACCAGCCAGGTGGGTGTCACTAGGCAAGGTGTCATCCTGGCGATTCTCATGCTCAGGCAAGAGCCGAGTATCAATCGATGACAGGGCAGCAATGGCCTTCAGAAACGCTTCGCGGCATTGAGGGTGAGGCTGGCAGAGTTGTTCGGGATCGACCGATTGCCCCTTAGATTTAAGGGCTTCCCAATCATCTAGCAGCGACTCAAGGATTTCGTGATCACCCGGTTTCACGTTAAATGCTTCTTAGCTGTTGCTCACAAAGTGCCTGCAATGCCAGGCGAGCTGATCGCCAGCGCCGCTTGACGGTACGCACATCCACTTGCAGCATCCTTGCGATGTCGGTTTGCGGCAGGTCATGGTAATAATAAAGATCGAATACTTCCTTCAGCTCATCTGGCAATTGCTCAATGATGCCATGAATATCCTGCTCCTGGGTCTGCTCCAGTGGTGTGATGGGGCCTTGACCGGCCTCAGCCATGAGCTGTCCGAGTTGTTCCCCGTTGAATGCGTCTGCATTTTGCGGGGTCTGATGATGCCTCGCCTGCCCGAATGCACCCTGATAATGTCTGGTGAGGTCGATCAGTTCAAAGCGGATCTTTTCAGCTGCAAGCCGAAGAAAGTGTCTCGCATCATTGATTTCGACCTTTTCCAGCGCCTTCCAGATCCGTAGGGAAGCATTTTGCCAGATATCTGCTGTTTGTTCCCAGCGGCGCACTGTGTGAAAGTCACGTGAAATATGTCGAGTCAGCCTGAGAAGCCTATCCCAAGTATGGGCGATGAGCTGCTCGCGTGCCGAGACATCGCCTGAGCTCAATCGTTCTACAAGGCTTTGAATGTGCGTTGTGTGCTCAATGGAATCTGTCAAGGCCATACCATCAACTGAATGAACTTGAATCACATACCAACCCCATTCAGCATGAAAATGCTTAACATGATACCTTGATCGCTGCCAGATTATTACCAATCCTCATAATGATTGGTGCAGAAATCAACAAGCTGCCAAACTGAAATCATGATTCAATTGTGCAGGGGGCAAGATGCGTGCAGACCTTCACCAGGTAAATCAGAAAAAACTTTGCGATAGCCGCAGGGATTCATGCCCGCTATGCAGACCCATAATCCAAGGCTGACAATCGGTTGTGACCATCATTACACCGACCCAACAGGGGCTCATATTCAGTATCGCTGCCAGGGGCATCCCCAGGGACGAGCCTTGTTGTATTTCCATGGGTGGCCCGGTTCCAGGCTGGAAGCGGATCTGATGAAGGATCTGGCTTTCACGCATGGCTGGATGCTGATTGCACCTGATCGCCCTGGATATGGTGGCTCCTTTTCCCCAAGGCCTCTTTCCCTGAACGACTGGGCCCTGTTGGTGGGAAGACTGATCGCATACCTAGGTTTGGAGCGCTTTTCACTCATAGGGCTCTCGGGCGGCGGACCCCATGCGTGTGTGGTCATGGCTAAGCTGTCCAACCAGTTGGACCGCGCTTGCCTGGTTGTTCCTATGGGACCTCTTCATTGTAAGGATGGGTTCATGAAACTGCATCCATTTCAAAGGATTCTTGCCCGCCTAACACCTAGTCAATCATGGCTGGTCCGAGGGGTGCTTCATTCAATCCGGCCTTTACCTTACTATGGCCCTTCACTTTTTCTTCGATTGATGGCCCAAGGCCTCCTTCCTGAAGCAGATCGAAAAGTGTTGGATGTGCCTGAATTGAGGCCATTGCTTTGCGCCAATATGCGCGAGGGACTAAGCCGAGGGATTGAAGGGATGTGGCAGGATGGATTGCGATTTGTGGAAGACTGGGATGACCTGCTAGCGAGCATTTCATGCCCCGTCAAAATTTGGCACGGATATGAAGACACCATTGTCCCCATAGAGTTCGGCCAACACCTAGCAACAAGCATCCCCTCGGCTGAGGCTTGTTGGTTGGAGGGAGAAGGGCATTTCTCGATCCCCTTGCAGCATGCATCGTCATGCTTTACTTTTCTCGATGAATGAACGATCTCTCGAGCAGTCGCAAAAGAGGCCTCCAGGCACCCGGTATGACTTTTCGCCTCCTGCTAGGATGGTTGGTGGCTTTCCAAGGATCGGCGATCTTAGCTCAGATCAGTCAGCCTACCTTTGTCCGCTGGATTGAGAACGGGCCCAAAACTGGGCACCTCGATACGGCCATCCAAGTCTATCGTCACCCTTCAGGCAAAGAAGTTTCCCTGATTGCGGCGATCCACATCGCTGACCGGTCCTATTATCAGCAACTCAACCAACGACTTGGGCAATATGAATGTGTTTTATACGAAATGGTCACTGAGGAAGGCAACCGCCCCAAGCCAGGGGCAGAGCCCTCACACCCCTTGGGCATGATGTTCAAAGGGATGCAATCTCTACTCGGGCTTTCATACCAGGTCGATGAAGTGGACTACATGCCAAGGCATTTCGTGCACGCTGACCTGGATCCAACCACTTTTGGGGCTTTACAGTCAGCTAAAGGAGAGAACTTCTTCACTTTGGCCATTCAAGCCTACCTGCGCGAAAAACAACTCATGGCCAGCGGTGAGCTCAAGGCTTTCAGCGGACTTGATCTGCTGATGGCATTAGCTGGGGGAGACAGTCAGCATGCCATGAAATGGACGCTTGCCAGGCAGTTATCCGAGGTGGATTCCATGACCAGTATCCTGGATGCTGGTATGGACGGCCAAGGTTCAATCATTCTCAATGGACGCAATGATAAGGCGTTTGAAGTGCTGGAGCGAGAATGGTCGTCAGGCAAGAAACAGATAGCTATTTTCTATGGAGCCGCACACATGCTCGATTTTCATCAGAGACTCCTTCGTCGTGGTTTTGAAAGATCGGGGGAGCAATGGTTAGTCGCCTGGGATGTTCAACCCTCTCCTTAATCTCATCAAGCTGAGGTCTTTTGAGTTTTAATGGCAACCGGAGCGGGATTCTTTGATTCATAAAGGGCAATTGCTATTGCACCGTCAAGGGGTGTTGGCATAATTCAGGCCATGTTTTTTGATGCCACTGACCCTTTGCAGACAAAGCTCATTAAGCCACTTAGGCTTAGGTTCATGTTTATCGGGTCGGCCTTAATCATGTGGCTTGGCTTTAGCTTGCCAGCCACGGCGGGGGATACCCTGACCCGGATGGCCGCTCGCGGCGGCCACTTGGGATCTGTGCTGGGGGAAACAATGCTCCGCGAGTTGAGCTGCTTCGCGTGCCACCAAGGGGCTAAAACACTCCTGCCAAGAATAGCACCCAAGCGTGGTCCTCTTCTTGGCGCTAACGGACGAAGCCTTACCCCACAGTCGATGGAGCACCTACTGCTTCATCCATCCGCCACCGGGCAAAGTCGTCTGATGCCTGATCTCTTTCATGCTTTTGAAGCCGATGAGAAAGAAGCTATTGCTGAAGCCCTGACTCATTACCTTGCGTCTATTCAGGAAGACCCTTTTTCCGACACCACCGCAGCAGACGCCTCGACCATGCTCCGGGGTAGAAACTTATACCACCAAGTCGGGTGTGTCGCCTGTCATGGGGCACATCAGGGACCCAAGGAGTTATCCAAACCCGAACTGCCTGAACCCAACGCCTGGTATGATGGCAACGATCCAGCAGATACCCTGATCAGCCTTGAGCCGCTGGAGGCGCGCATGAGTGTCAGCGCTCTGACCCGCTACCTCCAAGAACCCTCCGCCACCTTTCCTTCCGCGCACGCGCCGTCAATGAAGCTTAATGCGGGGGAAGCCAGGTCTGTAGCCATGTATTTACTGAGGGGTCAAGCCGCTGGCATGTTTGGCAGCAAAAACACTGTCCAGAAGACGCGTGGCATCAAGTGGCACTACGTTGAATTTCAAAACGGCTCCAATGATGAGGACCAAGTGGTTCAGGACCTCAAGGCACATTGGCCGGGAACCAATCCACCCTCACTCTCCGCCCCAGTAGCAAGCGGCATTGCTGAAGATGTTTCCGATCGCTGGAAACAACGGCAGGAAAACATGGCATTGATTTTCTCAGGTTTCATACGGATTCCTTCTCGGGGTGAGTATTCTTTTTACACGGCCTCAGATGACGGTTCGCGGCTGTATGTTAACGGTCAGTTGGTGGTGAATAATGACGGGGATCATGCAACCCAAGAAAAAGGTGGATCCTTGGTTTTGGAAGCAGGGGATCACCCCATTAAAATCACTTATTACAACCGCGGGGGACCAGCCGAACTCAAGGTGAGCCTTTCGGGGCCAGGTCTCGATAAACAAAATATTCCCAGCGAATGGCTTTTCCACCTTGGTCAGCCCATGAAGCCCACTTATGACAAAGCATTCGAATTGGACCTGACCAAGGCTTCACAAGGTAAGGCTTGGTTCCAGAAACTTGCCTGCGCTTCATGTCATCAGGTGGATCAGATGGAACCCGCGGTGGCTTCCAATATCTTGCAGAATGGAGCCATCACGGTGGAGGATGGGTGCCTTGCCCCATCACCCATGGAGGGTTTGCCGCGCTACGCACTCAGTGTGAGCGAGCGTGATGCCATAGCCACCGCACTGAATCATCTTCATGAAACCCCGAAGCCGTGGAGTGTTGATCAACAGCTTGAAATGCACCTACTCCAGCTTCAATGCGATGCCTGTCATGAAAGAGGCGGGCAGGGGGGACCAAGCCCAACAATGCGTGAATTCTTCACTTCCATTGGAGAGACTGACCTAGGGGACGAAGGCCGTATCCCACCTCACTTGACAGGGGTCGGCAGGAAACTCAAACCATCCTGGATGAAGCAGGTTATTGAAGAGGGTGCCTCAGTCAGACCCTATATGGCGACTCGTATGCCGTCCTTCGGCAAGGCCCATGCATCGGTTTTGACAGACTTTTTCCTTGATCAAGACAGGAAGCCTTCGCCTAGCCAGGGTGATCAGGTTCGAGAAGCCTCCCTGGAAGAATCGAAATACGGAAGGAAGCTCGTCGGTGCTACCGGTATGGGCTGTATCGCTTGCCACACTTTCGGCCAATTTGGTAGTCTTGGGATCCCGGCCCTTGATCTAACCACTATGGCTGATCGCCTGGAAGAAGACTGGTTTAAAGCCTATCTGGTAGATCCTCAGTCCCTAAGACCCGGGACTCGGATGCCAAGCTTCTGGCCAAGTGGGCAAAGCGTCAACCAGGATATTCTTGCGGGCGATACCGATCGGCAAATCCAGGCCATCTGGAGTTATCTTAAACTGGCCGATGAAACCAATCCTCCGGAGGGCCTGGTCCAGGGACAAAAGGAGATCAAGGCCACCAGTGAAGCCATTATGTATCGCAATTTCATTGAGGGAGCTGGAGCGCGTGCCATTGGGGTGGGTTACCCTGAACATGTCAACCTTGCTTTCGATGCCAATCAATTACGTGCGGCAATGATCTGGCAGGGAGCCTTCATGGATGGTGCTCGGCATAGCAATGGCCGTGGTCAAGGATTTGAACCGCCGTTAGGGCATAATCTCTTCATGTTGCCTGAGGGGCCGCCATTTGCTTTCAGCGTCTTTCCCGAAGAAATGCTCTGGCCAGATAAATCGGGCAAGGAGGCTGACTATGGTTTTAAAGGTTATTGGTTGGACTCCCAGCGCCGTCCCAAATTCATGTATCGATTTCTGGCTATGGATGTCGAAGATTACTGGATGGCTATCCCGGGCGAATTGGACGCCTCCTTCAGACGATTCCTCCAATTCGATTCGAAGGCTCATTACACAAACCTGTGGATGCGTGCAGCAACAGGAACCACCATTGAAGAGCATGGGGCTGACGCTTTTCTTATCGATAAGCGAGTGATCATGAGCTTTGAACTGGATACGGACAAACGTCCCGTGATCCAGATATCTCCCAATCACCAAGCCCTGCTGGTTCCCATCGACCTGCAACACGGTAAGGCTAGCATCACTCAAGAAATCAAATGGTAACGTGTCCTATGCCAATTATGCCTATTTCTCAAAGAGGTCCTAAAACATCACCCATGAACCCAAGCGAGTTGGCTTGGCAAGCTTCTGTCATGGCCTTGTGTTGTTACTTAGCATCGTCATGGATCCTAGGGGCTCAACCTCAGTCAGAGGTTTTTTACAAGACCGAGACACTGCCCATCCCTGATGGGGTGGTTCTGGAGGCCGGTGGACTCCAGTGGATGGGAGATGATACGCTGGCTGTTTCCACTCGGCTGGGTGATATCTACATGGTTCAAGGCGCACTTGAGACGGATTTGGCAAATATCCAATTCCAGCCATTTGCCTCGGGCCTCCACGAAGTGCTTGGTTTGGCCCGTCAAGGGGATTGGCTCTACTGCATTCAGCGTTGTGAACTCACCCGTATGAAGGATGAAGATGGAGATGGCCGAGCTGACCTATTTGAAACCGTCAGTGATGGCTGGGGAATCACTGGCGATTATCACGAGTATGCCTTTAGCTCCAAATTCGATGCAGACGGATCCATTTGGGTTGTTCTCTGCTTGACGGGCTCATTTACCAGCGAGATTGATTACCGCGGCTGGTGTTTGCGCATCGATGCCGAAGGGAACATGATTCCTACTTGCAGTGGCATTCGTTCGCCAGGAGGGATAGGCATGAACCCACTGGGTGACATGTTCTACACCGATAATCAAGGTGTCTGGAATGGGACATGCGGCTTGAAGCATCTCAAGCCTGGGGGATTCATGGGGAACCCATCTGGCAATCGATGGTATGAACTCACCAATGCTATGGGCCCCCGACCACAGGAACCGACCAGTGGAAGCCGTATGCATCTTGAGGCTGACAAAATCCCTGAATTGGTTCCAACCGCTGTCTACTTTCCTTACAACAAAATGGGACAATCAGCCAGTGGGATCATCTGTGACCAAACTGAAGGAGGCTTTGGTCCTTTCCAAGGGCAAATGCTTGTCTGCGATCAAACGCATAGCACGGTGATGCGGGTGGATCTTGAGCAAGTCAACGGGGTATACCAGGGCGCCTGTTTTCCTTTTCTGAGTGGTTACGACTCCGGAAACCTCAGTGTCGAATTCGCGCCTGATGGCAGCCTTTTTGTTGGCGGAACAGACAGAGGTTGGGGTGCCAGAGGAGGCAAACCTTACGCTTTACAGCGCACCCGTTGGACAGGGGAAACACCCTTCGAAATCCACTCGATGAAGGCCCTGCCTCAAGGTTTTGAGTTAACCTTCACTCAGCCAGTGGATCCCGAAAGTGCTCGCCAGACCGAATCCTACCAGCTGCAATCCTACACCTATATCTATCAAAGCAGTTACGGTAGCCCAGAGGTGGACGGTTCCCAACCAGCTATCACCGCCATTGAGGTGTCTGATGATGGTTTAAAGGTTCGTTTAATCATCGACCAACTTCAGATCGGGCATGTTCATGAACTCAAATGTGTGGGGATTCAATCTGCACAGGACGCTCACAAGTTGATCAACAATCAGGCCTATTACACTCTGAACGAGATCCCCAGAGAGTTGCTTTAAGTTCATTCTTTATTGAGGGTGTCCTTACCTCGCTCCCAAATAAGGCTTTTTTGCTTCTGCGATTGAGGTTGATTGGGAACTGAGTAGGGCCACTGATCTCCACAACCTCTGGCTGATTGATGAAACTGGTTTTCAGGTGCTGGCTTGGCGTGTTCTATTTGACTTGGGCCATATGGATTGTGGCCAGTGATCAATTGATGGTGGTGGCATCCCATTGGCCTATCGCCTGCTCGATGGCATTGGGTTCTTTCTTTGCTGGTTCAACGCCTATGGGGGGCGGCTCTATTGGTTTTCCTGTATTGGTTCTCTGGATGCAGGAAGCCAGTTCTCTGGGGCGCGATTTTAGCTTTGCCATCCAGTCCATTGGGATGGTCAGCGCCAGCCTTTATATTCTCTCCATGCGCCAACCCTTGCAGTGGAGGCTACTGCGGGGAGCGATGCTTGGCACTTTAGTGGGAACACCTTTAGGTTTGTTGTATTTAAGCCCCCTTATCCCATCACTTTGGGTTAAGGTTGTTTTTTCGGTGCTTTGGGGTGCCTTTGGGATTTTTCATTTGATCAGGTTGTCGTCATTGGCAGCTGCGGCGAGTGGTGACAACCTTAAAAGAGCTACAGAAAGGGAAACCGGATTTGTCCTGGGATTAATAGGGGGTGGCACAGTGGCCGCATTGACCGGGGTAGGGGTGGACATGTTGATCTACATGGTCATGATTCTTTGGTTGCGGACCGACCTGCGGGTAGCTATTCCAACCTCAGTGTTACTGATGGCCATGACCTCAGTCATCGGATTAGCTACCCAATGGTTAATGGGTGAATTGGATCATGCGATTTGGCCCCACTGGTCAGCAGCCGCCCCCGTGGTGGCTATTGGAGCACCCTTGGGGGCTTGGAGCGTTTCAAAAATCAAACGCTCAAGCGCTATCGGCATCGTTTCCATGCTCTGCGTCCTGCAGTTTGCCTGGCTCTTATTCAGTCAAGCTGGCCAGTTGGGTTGGTGGGGACTGCTGATAGTCCTCTTATCTCTAGTGGCTCTTGTCTGGTGTTACTTGATGCTTTATGGGCGTTGGCAACCACCTAAGAAAAATGATCTTTTGTGAGGTGCCATTTCAGGGCTTCGGCCAATGGAGGTGGCGATGCAAAAAATCAAAGGATCGCTGTCCATTGATGGTATGAGGCCCATCAAACCATTCAATTTCGCACCGGTCTTGAAGCTTTAATCGGGCCTGATAGAGATGGCGCACCTTGGCAAATTCCAGAGCAACCCGCTCATCCGGGGCCACGCCATCAAAATGTCCCCGCTCCACCATGAAAGGCCTAGGCGCAATCAAGGCAGCCATCTCGGCATAATTGAACGTGTGCCCGAGATTGAATTCAAAGATTTCGTATTCCCCAGACCACACGTAACTGTATGGGCTGAGGGTTGAGGCATTTTTCCAAACCCAGTCATTGAAATCAGCCGAGCATATCGAGAGGCAGTAATCGGTCACTAGGGCTGGCACTCGCATGGCAGTTTTTCCGCCATAGGAGAGCCCATAAAAGGCAATACGCTCTGCATCCACATAGGGCAAGGACTTGAGCCATTGCACTATTTGCCTGTGCTGGGCTGTGATGATTGAAAAGAGGGTTTTCTTCAATGGGTAGGACTTTCGCTGCAGTGTGCGAAAGCGGTCTTCAAAAAGGTAGAGATTCTGAGGAGAAAAGGTGATAAAGCCTCGTGAAGCTAAGGCTGAGGCAAAATCATGGTAGGCATCATGGTCCCCTTGAATGATTTGCTGAGGCCTTCCCTCCAGACCATGTTGGCAAACGACTACCGGCCTCTTTTCATTGGGCTTCAAGTCCTTCGGAAGACAAAGGATGCCATAAGCGACCACATCCTCGAAAACATCCATCACCACCTCATGGGCTACCCATCTATCACCCTCCAGGCTGGAACGACTTCTAACGGCTGGGGCGAGAAGGGGATCTGGATAATGGCCGATCACCTCGTCTCTGAAATAATCGCGGTAACTTTCAATTGAAGTAGCAAAATTGCTGAGGGAATCGGTTTTCAAATCCTTCATGAATTCTTGGCGCTCGTAGGGACTCCTTTGTAGTAACTGTTGAGTGTGACGATCCCAATACTGAATTAATCGCGATTGTCTTGCTTCGTAGTAAGCTTCATCTGCCATAGGTGGGCTGATGGGCATGGATTTCCCAAGTGAGAGACTTCTATTCAGAGTTTCTAGGAAACTTTCCAATGCGGGTTCACTACCATATGGCAACGCTTCCCCCATAACCAGGCGGATGGGGATATCACCAGGGTAACCTTGCAGCAATGCTCGAGCACGCTCGGTTTCCTGATAGGTGCTCCCTGGGGCAGGACCGTGGAGTCTGGATGGAGCGCCTCCTTCACCTGGATACTGTTTGGAAGGGCCCGAGGCAGCTTCGATAATCAGCGTTCTTGGCATCACCAGCGTGGCGATCTCAGCATCACCGAACTGTTCTAACAAGCCAAACACATTGCGATCGATTGGTTCTTCCCAGATCTTTTCTCTAGGTCCGAAATAACCGCTGACCGCCACGGCATCAATGCGAGTATCCACGGCTCCGGCATAAAGAGCTAGCATACCCCCATCACCATGCCCTATTACGCCGATTGAGCGCCGGGTGCTTTGCTGGTGCAGTTCAATCCAGTCAACAAGGCTGAGTATGGTCTGAATTTCATACCCCGCGATGCCACGCCCCATTTCAAAGGCGGCTCGTTGCAAATATTCTCGGTTTGTCAGGTTGGCACCCCAACCCCCATAAGGAGATTGCCGACGTTTGACTTGACGGCTAACCAGGTCTGGGATGATCACGCGGCATCCCGACTCGGCGAGACGACGCGCATATTGTGACACAGCGGGAATACCCGGAGCCAAACCGGCCAAGGCTTCAGGTGCTTGCCCGACATCAGGAAGGGCGATCACTTGTGCTCCAGCGTGGAAGGAATCCACGAGAGCACGTTCCTTATGACGGCTGGCAAAATTGGCATCGATTTCCAATCCGCAGGCTCGCATGGTGAGTAGATTGGGAACCAAGAGAAGGCCTTCAGCCATCACCTCGCCAACCACCGGCCATTGAATGCGGTAAGCATCAAAGGCCGGAGTTTTCATGAAAAGATTCTCTCTATCCTCCAAGGAAAGTCGAAATTGCGGGTGAGAAAAGGCTACCCGCTCATCTTGTAGGCCAAGACGCTGCGCAAACAGGCGACGGTTATTTTGGATCGACTCGGTATAGGCAGCCAGTGAGGTGAAATTTCGGTCCCAGTAACCTTTACGTGTCTCAACAGATTGATCTAATTTCCTGAGCAAAAAACGATCAACCCCTTCCACAAGATCAGAGGCAATATCCCCATCATGCGTGAGGGCAGCTGTGCCTGGGAGCGAACCCTGCGCTTGAATCAGGCTTGCCGGTCCCAGGAGGAGCCCGCTCAGGAAAAATATTGCGCAGCAGAGACCTCGATAGTTTGACGCCGCAAACGATCGTGGGGGATTGGTGTGGCTTGCCATGAGCCTGTTATCCCATGTTAGCTACTGACTGACAATCCTTTACCATACCCATTCCGCGGGGAGGGCTGGTCACTAGGATGAGGGCCACTTTTATCAAATCAGATCAAACTTTCGCGCAATCAAGACCCAAAATGCGTGGATACTTCGTTGGAAATCGACAAGAGTTTCATGATAACCTGCCCGGCCTGCCTGGATGCCTCCAAGTCCACCTCTAAAAGCATGCCCCATTCCGCTGTCTCCTCGGGATCAAGCATGGTTTGATGCACAACCCAGTGATCGGATGATTCTTTGAGGATCTTGAACCACTTTGGATTCCTGGAATCGGCATCCAGACGCACCCATTCATGCTCGAGGTAAAAGGCATGAACCAGGTCTTCAAGCTGAGGTGGTGTCCAGCCTGCTTGATCATCGGCAGCCCAGCCCGCGAGGCGACTGCAGGCCTCATCCCACTGACCATTGGCAAGGTGCCTTAGCAGTGAAAAAACCTGATTGCGCAGCAGGATTTCAAAGGCTTTGCGACTGATAAAAGGCTCCCAACCAGACTGCACCCGAGCCCTCGGTTCAGAACTTGTGCTTGATTCAGAAATCGTTTCATCGGGCGCCTGCATGCGTTCCCATTCTTCAAGCAAGCTTGAATCAGTTTGCCGAATCATCACTTCCAAGAATGTCACCACCTCCTGTAGGGGCTCTGTCATCAGGTTTTCTGGAATACTCTGGGTGAGGGCTTTGTAGGCCTCACTCAAGTATCGCAGAAGGACCCCCTCACTCTTGTGAAGCTGGTAGCGCCGAATGTAATCATCAAAGGAAAGAAAGTCTTCAACCATTTCCCTGAGCACACTTTTGGGCTGCACGTTCTGGCTGACGAGCCAAGGATGATTGCGGGCAAAGGCATTAAAAGTTTCGTATATGAAGGGAGCTTCTGGCTTGGGGTGCTCCAGTTGTTCCAGCTCAAGCATTCTGTCATCATAACTCACGCCATCAGCCTTCATTTGCAACACCTTCTGCTCTTTGACTTTGTCCAGTTGCTTGCGAAGGATATGAGAGGGATCCTCTAGGATGGCTTCAACCAGACTGATAGCTCTCAAACAGTGCTCGGGGTCTTCTGGATCCAGAGAGCTAAGGGTATCGATCAAGTACAGTCCAAGGCTTTGATTAAGAGAAAAGTCTTCCTGCAGTTCCACGTTGACTCTCAGGTCACGATGTATGGCTGAGCTATCGGTTTTTTCCCATTCGATGATGCCCCGATCCAGCAGGGACCGGAAATATTGCCAACTCCTTCGTCGTAGCTGACGCTTGGTCTGATCACTCTCATGGCAGTCAGCAATGAGCTGCTTCATGGATTCACAACCATGTCTTTGTCGGCTGAGCACTGCCAAAAGCATTCCATGGGAAACCTTGAAGCGTGACACCAAGGCTTCGGGTGACGCACTTTGAAGTCGTCCAAATGTGGATTCATCCCAGTGAACATACCCATGCTTAGGGGGTTGTTTCTTGACCCACTTTTTTTTCTTTTGAGGGTCGGATGCCGCCTTGCGAGAATGTTTAAGGTTTTCAATCACATGCTCGGGTGCCATGCAAACAACCCAACCCTGATCATCATGCCCCTTGCGCCCGGCTCGTCCGCTTATTTGTTGAAAGTCACGAACTGTCAAGATGCCTGATTTTTGACCGTCAAATTTGCAAAGGCGGGTGAAAAGCACCGTTCTAATGGGGACGTTCACTCCAACCCCGAGTGTATCGGTGCCACAAATAAGCTTCAGCAGGCCTTCCTGGGCCATACGCTCTATGAGGATACGGTAACGAGGCAACAGCCCAGCATGGTGAACACCTATGCCATGACGGAGATATTTTTTGATCTCCTTTCCATACGGACTGTTGAACCTTTCTCCCTGTAGTCGCTGATTGATACGAGCTTTTTCTTCCTTGTTGGCTATTTGAAGACTCGTGAATCGCTGGGCATTTTGAGCTGCTTCAAGTTGGGTGAAGTGAACCATGTAAATGGGTGCGCGATCCTGCTTGAGCAGCTCCTCAACAACCTGTTCCATCGGGTCTTCTGCATAATTAAATTCCAGTGGAACTGGGCGGTCGGTGGAATGAATCCAACAAGCTTTTTGACCTGTCAGAGACTCAAGGCATCGACTAAAAAAATCTGTCTTCCCCATGGTTGCTGACATGAGGAGGAATTGACACTGGCGCAAGGTGAGTAAAGGGATTTGCCAGGACACCCCTCGATCTTTGTCGGCGTAATAATGAAATTCATCCATGATCACATCCTGAACGGGTGCTTTGTCTCCCTCTCTTAAAGCCATGTTGGCTAAAATCTCTGCAGTGCAGCACAGAATAGGAGCCGAACGGTTGACTGTGGCATCACCGGTCATGAGCCCAACCTGGGTGGGACCAAAACGCTGGCACAGATCCAAAAACTTCTCATTAACCAGAGCCTTGATAGGGGAGGTGTAAACCGATCGCCTACCACGTGCCAGGGATTGAAAATGGAGGGCCAGTGCTACGATGGATTTCCCACTGCCAGTAGGTGTGTTGAGGATGACGTGATGACCATCAAAAAGCTCTAAAATGGCCTCTTCTTGAGCCGGGTAAAGCTCTAAACCTGCCTCCTGAATAAGCTCCATAAAACCCTCGAGCAACACTTCACCGCTCGCCGACTCAGGGCTTTTGATGCTTTCACTGATCCACTGAAAATACCTCACTTGTGAGAGAATGGGGTAGGATTGTATGGCTGCACAACTTAAATCCAGGCCAGGCATAACGCATGGTTCATCAGTGGGCACCAGTTCCTAATCGTTATTGGCTAAACCTGATACATCCTGTTGCTCTGATTGAAATGATTGAATAATCTTTATTTCATGAGATATGCATCACTCCAGCGGCTCAGGGGTAGCTTGTGCACGCTGATCATGAGCTGCATGGTGCTCTGCTGGCATCCGATTCGGCTTCAATCCGAGTCATCACAAGATCGACGCTTGCCCAATGTGTTGTTCATCATGGCTGATGACTTGGGTTGGGGAGATCTTGGTTCCTATGGTCAACAACGAATCATGACTCCTAATTTGGATCGTCTTGCCAGTGAGGGAATGCGCTTCACACAAGTCTATGCTGGTAGCACCGTTTGTGCGCCTTCACGCTCGGTGCTGATGACAGGCTTGCACACCGGTCATACCCGCATCAGAGGCAATGCCCGGGTGCCACTACTGCCGGAAGACCGTATCGTGGCTGAGTACTTCAAATCCGCTGGCTACCGCACTGGCATCATCGGAAAATGGGGCCTGGGAGAGCCTGGAACAACCGGTATTCCGACGAGCAAAGGCTTTGATTATTTTTTCGGTTATCTCAACCAGCGGCATGCTCACAATTATTACCCATCTTATTTGTGGAAAAATGAGCAACAAATCAGCCTTCCCAACGTGGTGATCAATGAAGACGCATCAGGAGGAGGTGTGTCCAGTAACAAGATCGCTTACAGTCACGACCTGATCATGGAAGAAGCCGCTCGGTTCATCGATCAGCATGGTGCCCATCCTTTCTTTCTTTACCTGCCACTCACGTTGCCGCACGCCAACAACGAAGCAAAACAGCAAGGCATGGAGGTCCCAAGCCTTGAACCTTACGATCTGATGGACTGGCCTACTGCACAAAAAGGACATGCAGCCATGATTGGTAGGATGGATCGAGATATTGGTTCTTTGGTGGACCAACTCAAATCACTTGACCTTGAAAAGCACACCCTCATTTTCTTCACCTCAGACAATGGCCCTCACCGCGAAGGGGGAAATGATCCCGATTTCAATGACTCTAACGGCCCCCTCAGAGGCATCAAACGCTCCATGCATGATGGGGGGATTCGCGTACCAATGATCGCTAGGTGGACGGACAGGATCGCAGCCGGAGTGGTCGATGACACGGTTTGGACATTTGCCGACTTCCTACCGACGATGCTCGATTTGATCGGCAAGTCGATTCCTTTGGGTTTGGATGGAGTTAGCATCCTGCCAACACTTATGGGCCAGCATCAGGATTTGAGCCAACGCATGCATTACTGGGAGTTTCATGAACGAGGCTTCAAACAAGCCGTTAGATGGGGCAACTGGAAGGGGGTACGCCATGCCCTAGACCAACCTTTACAACTCTTCCATTTGATAGGGGATGCTGGAGAGTCCTATGACCTGGCAGGGCAATATCCTGCAGTGGTCAAGAAGCTAACTGATTTCCTCGATCACGAACGGACACCTTCTGAACACTGGCCGGTGATAGTGCCTTGAACCAGCGCCCCTGATGTTCGCCATGAAGTGGCCATTGCCTACCCCCTCAAATTGACCAAGGCATTTCCCTCAATCTTCACCCCAGTCGGACCAGCCCCATTGACATAGCGATCCTGCTGGTCGGATATTGCTCGCTCTCCGGGCGCATGGGGTAGTTGACGTGCCCATTGCCCTGGCCTAATTTACCCTCGTGTTTGAGCTCGCATCCCCGTTTCCTCCAGCCGGCGATCAACCAGCAGCCATTGAAGGCCTTACCAAAGGCTTGCTATCCGGCAAAGCTCACCAAGTTCTCTTAGGTGTTACAGGGTCCGGCAAGACCTATACTGTTGCCAATGTGATTGCCAAAATCAATCGACCCACTCTGATCATTTCACACAACAAGACCCTTGCCGCTCAGCTTTATGCCGAGTTCAAAAGTTTTTTCCCCAACAATGCCGTGGAGTATTTCGTCAGTTATTTCGATTACTATCAACCTGAAGCCTATGTCCCCCAGACTGACACTTTCATAGAGAAGGATTCTAGCATTAATGAGGATATTGAGCGCATGCGCTTGTCGACAACCAGCTCACTTGTCTCCAGAAGGGATGTCATCGTCATTGCGAGTGTTTCCTGTATCTATGGGCTTGGGAGCAAGGAAGATTATGAAGCCATGATGGTGCCACTCAAGGTAGGGGAAGCCATCACACGCGACCAACTCCTTCATCGGCTGGTTGAATTACAATACGAGCGACAGGACATTTCGCTCACGCCAGGCAAATTCCGGGTGCGCGGAGACACCGTCGAGCTAGCACCTGCCTACATGGAGGACGGCGTTCGCATTGAATTTTTTGGGGATGAAATCGACCGCATGGCTCGTTTTGATCGACTCACAGGGAATAGGTTGGAGGACCTGAGCTATCTGACGATCTATCCAAGCAAGCAGTTTGTGACTCCACGAGACAAGATGAAGCGTGCCATCCTGGCAATTCGGGAGGAATTGACCGACCGCATCGCTACTTTCGAAAAGGAAGGAAAGCTTCTGGAGGCTCAGCGGATCAAGATGCGCACCGAATATGATCTTGAGATGATGGAAGAAATGGGTTTTTGCTCGGGAATTGAAAATACCCTTCATGCGGTGGCGCTTCTCGGCAAGCATCACGAACGGGATCATGAGCATCATGGAAAACAGCATCACCGGCAGATACACATACCAGTGGTGATCGGCCATCAGCCCGGCATTATCACGTAACGCCAGAGGCAGGGTGACAAATGTCGCGGTGAGCATCATGTGCAGGGTGAGAATGCCTAAATCCAGCCTCAGTAGCTGACCATTACCGATGACCGATTTCAGTTGACTGGCGACAGGCATGGCATCCCGGTGGAAACGGTTGTACACCGGTCTGGGCACGATAAAATG
>JALRAZ010000483.1 GCA_023257935.1 Verrucomicrobiota bacterium | reverse complement strand
GCTAAAGCTTGGTCTCAGTTAATCAGCTCGGCTAGAGAGCATCTGCAAGAAGATCCAGATGAAAGTATCCATCAATTAAGCTTGGCCACTTCCATGGATCCACGATTTGCGCGGACTTGGTATGATCTAGGTAAACTCCTCTTTGGCAAGGCTCGCTGGCAGGAGGCAAAGGCTTGTTTCCAGAGAGCACTGGAGGAGGATGTCTGTCCCTTGCGAATCCGCAACAAGATGCGGCAGAGCCTGGAGGCGATGGCGCAAACCGAAGGTGTCCCCATGCTGGATTTGCAAACATTGGCCGAAGCCCAAAATCCCTGGGGTGTCGCGGGGGAAAGCTTCCTGGTTGATCACGTGCACCCATCAATCAGCGGCCACCAGATCATCGCTCAAACCCTGGCCGCCCAGGTAGCACTGGACTTTCTACCCAGACCTCGCCAGTGGCCCAGCACTCAGGAAATAGAATCTCTATTTGCCGATCACTACCAAAAACTCCCCCCTTCTTACCTGGCCGAGGGCTTGCAACGCCTTGAAAACCTTCGCGCGTGGACTCAAGGGAAGGCTGACGGTCCTGTCTTGGAATCAGGATTAAGTCACAGAAATGGGCTCTAATCCCATGACCATGGATTTTTTTTCTTAGGATCAGACCCACAGCTTTTACCTATTCAAACCCATCTCTCTGGCCTATGTTCGCCTGCCATGGAACTGGAAGCCTCCAAGATCCATCAAGCCGTCAAAGCCGCCCTTGCCGAAGATGTAGGGGGCGGTGATGCCACCACTATCTCTGTCATCCCCTCGGATGCCCGAGCCAAGGCATCGGTGGTAGCGCGCGAAGCGATGATTCTTTGCGGGATGGCTTTCATGAGGGAGGCATTTTTGCAAGTAGATCCAACCATCCAGTTTCTCTACCAGAGCCGTGAGTCTCAATCATTGGAGCCAGGCGATATCGTGGCGACTTTGGAAGGTCCGGCTCAAGGCATCCTCACGGCTGAACGAACCGCCCTCAATTACCTTCAGCGGCTCAGTGGCATAGCCACCCTCACCCGCAAACATGTCGATGCTATCGGTGACTTGCCCTGCCGCGTGCTCGATACACGCAAAACCACACCCGGGTGGAGGCTGTTTGAAAAATATGCGGTTGCCTGTGGCGGAGGCAAAAATCACCGCATGGGTTTACATGACATGGTCATGATTAAGGACAACCACCTAGCTGCTCTTGGTGTGGTAGAGTCCGAAGCAATCGCTCTGGCAGTGCAGAAGGCTCGCCAGGCATTTCCCGGGCTGAAGATTGAAGTGGAAGCTGATCGGCTGGAGCAGGCTCGCTGGGCCATGGAGGCTGGTGCCGATTATATCCTACTGGATAACATGCAACCCGAATCACTGGTTCAGGCGGTTGAACTCAATCGGGGACGCTGTCTGCTGGAGGCAAGCGGGGGCATTGGTTTGGACACCATCCATGCGATCGCCGCTACCGGCGTGGACTTTGTATCCATCGGCGCGCTAACTCATTCTGCCAGATCGGTCGATATTGCCCTGGACTTCGCCACGATCCAACCGGCATGACGACCTTGGAATCCATTTTGCGAGCCCTGAGGGGTGCGGGTGATCAAGGGGTTGCAGGGACGCAGGTTTCCAGTGCACTGGGCATCAGTCGCACAGCCATATGGTCGCATATTCAGGAGTTAAGACAGCTGGGGTATGATATCGAAGCCACCTCGCATCGAGGCTACCGCCTCCTTCGTGTACCCGACAGCCTTCTGGGCGAGGATCTCATGAGTCAACTCCCCCAGGAGCGTCTCATCGGCAGGTCCATCACTATTTACCGAGAAACAGCTTCCACTAATTTACTGGTGGACCAGCGAGCCATGCATGGTGAATCAGAAGGCTGGGTTGTCTTTGCAGAATCACAAACTCGAGGGCGCGGACGTCTCGGCAGATCGTGGGTTTCACCTGCTGGCAAAGGTTTGTGGTTCTCGGTCCTGTTGAGGCCTCCTTTACGCCCCCCGGAGATGACGCAACTCACCGTCATCAGTGCGACAGCTCTTTCGCGAGCCATCAGACAGGTCACCGGTCTACAGCCTGAGATCAAGTGGCCCAACGATATCCTGATCCAGGGAAAGAAAGTGGCGGGTGTGCTGACTGAGATGAGCGCCGAAACAGACCGCGTTTCTCATGCTGCTCTGGGTATTGGAATCAATGTCAATCTGGAGGCTTCGGATTTCCCCTCCGAGCTGCAGCCTGTGGCTACTTCCCTGCAAATTGAGAAAGGTGAACCCATCCATCGATCTACCCTGGCAGTTGCCTTGCTCAAGGCCCTGGATGAGGATTACGCACGCATCTGCAAGGGGTCTTTTCAAGAAGTTGCCCGCGAGTGGGCCGATCAGTGCATCACCCTCGGAAAGAGAGTGCGTATCCATCAGCTTGATCACTCCTACCTAGGTGTCGCTGAATCGATCGATCCTGAGGGAGCTCTCATGATTCGCACTGAGCACGGTGAGCTTGAGCGAGTGACCGGTGGAGATGTCACCCTGGAAAAGGAACCCTAAGTGCCGATTCGTGAAAAATCCCCCATCCATCGAAATCCTGATAGATATTGGAAACACCCACACACACATCGGGTGGCACGATGGTCAGGAATGGCTCAGGCATGTCACCCTGAAAACGTGCAAGATCAAGGAAGGTGACCTGAGTGAACTCCAGGCAAGCTGGTCGGGGGGTGAGGAACCCGATTGGGCAGCCTTCTGCAGCGTCGTCCCGGGAGCAAGCCAGGTCATCAGGCCTTGGCTGAGCAATCAACAGCTGAAACTAGGATTTCATGAACTATCCTATGAAGCCGTTCGCGGGATTGAAATTGACTACCCTCAACCCGAAACCATCGGAGCCGATCGTCTGGCTAACAGCATGGCTGCAGCGCATCTTCTGGGGGCACCCTGCATCGTGGTTGATTTTGGTACAGCTGTCACCTTCGACGTATTGAACCCGTTTGGCGCCTACGTTGGAGGCATCATCGCACCAGGTATAGAGCTCATGACGGATTATTTTCACGAGCGCACGGCCTTGCTGCCCAAGATTGAAATTCAAGATCCCAATGCGGTGATTGGCAAAAGCACCGTGCAAGCGATGCAGATTGGCGCCGTGCATGGCTATAGAGGTATGATTCGCTCCCTCATCCAAGACCTGAAAAGGGATCTGAAAATAGATCACCTCCCGGTCGTCGCCACCGGTGGCTATGCCGAGCTGATCACCAAGACCATGCCTGAAATCACTTCCGTGCACCCACAGCTAACCCTGGAAGGACTTCGGCTGCTGCACCCACAGCGTCGAAGCTGATTTTTAGGTTGTTGGATCTCGATGGGGGTTTAAGCTCAACCCATGTCCCCTCAGTTTGGATGCCCCCCATCCAATGCCTTCAGACCATCTGAGGTTTGCACGCCTATTCAAAACCATTCTATGGGGTTTCACCTCTAATGGAGGACCTGCAACCATGGTTAAATCCTTTTAAGACTCTCACGCATGGCATCCTCACTGACATTATTGATTCTGGGCATGGTGGTGGTCCTGATCGGGATCCTTGTATGCAGATTGCCTGCTTTTTTGGCCCTCATCGGGGCAGCATGGCTCACCGCTGCCCTCACCCCCACTTCAGCCCTCACACAATACGCCCAGGCACAGACCTGGCATACCGACGAGATAGCGGCGTTCACCCAATACAGTGCGATCAAGCGAGTCATCATCGAACTGAGCGAAACCTTTGGCAAGGTAGGCCTCATTATCGCGATGGCTTCAGTCATCGGTAAATGTTTGCTCTCCAGTGGGGCGGCTGACCGCATCGTTCGCAGTAGCCTCAAGGTGATCGGCCTTAAACGCGCTCCATGGGCCATGACCGGCAGCGGTTTCCTGCTCGGGATTCCCGTTTTCTTTGACACGCTTTTTTACCTGATGATCCCCTTGGCCAAGTCACTAGGTTTGAGGGATCGCAGCCAATACGGGCGACTGGTGATGTCCATCATTGCAGGGGGCACCATGGCCCATTCACTCATACCACCAACCCCAGGCCCCCTGCTTGTTGCCAGCCAGCTTCAGGTTCCGATGGGCTGGATGATTGGAGGAGGTCTTGTAGTTGGTTTGTTCACTTGTTGGGTTGGCCAACTCTATGCCCGATGGGCCAACCGACAATGGCCGCTGAAGTTGCGTGACTCCGGAGGGATTTCTCTCAAGGAACTGGAGGATCAAATCAACACTCCCACATCGGAGCTGCCTGCCCTGTGGCTATCACTTTTTCCCATCCTCTTGCCTGTGGTGCTGATCACCATTCAATCCATTCTCAGCTCTTGGCAGGATGCAGGATTTACCGAAGCCAGCCTAAGCTCATCCCTGCCATGGAGAATACTGATGGCAGCCGGCGAAAAGAACACAGCGCTCATTCTGGCAGCCATAGCAGCCATCGCCTTGCTCTACCGCTATCCAGGGCAGGACGGCAAGCCCATGCGACAGTCTCTGGAAGAAGCACTCAGTCAGGGCGGACTGATTCTTTTGATCACCTCGGCGGGCGGAGCCTTTGGCGGGATCCTTCAGCATACCGGCATTGCCGAAGCCATGGGATCATGGGCCAGCAGCTACCAACTGGGGCTGCTTCCCCTGGCTTTCGGGCTGACAGCACTGGTGCGCACAGCACAGGGCTCGGCCACCGTGGCCATGATCACTGCGGTGGGAGTTTTTGCCGGCATGGGAAACCCTGCCAGCATTGGTTTTCATCCGCTTTACCTGGCTCTGGCCATTGGTTGCGGGTCAAAACCCTTTCCCTGGATGAATGACAGTGGGTTCTGGGTCATCGGCAGGATGAGTGGCATGGAGGAAGGAGAAACCTTTCGCTATTTTTCCTTCATGATTTCCTTGATGGGGCTGGCAGGCCTCGGCCTGATCATGGTGCTGGCCAAACTGTTCCCGCTTGTTTGAATCACGCCCTGCCACCAAGCCGCCTGGGTATGCGAAAAAAAAGATCTCAGGTTCCCATGACTCGAAGACAGATCAGGGGCTTCTGACGCTCCCTGATGGGGGCCATCACTCCCTCTTGATGCACCCAATCCCGCGCCTCAGCAAAGGCTTCGGGAGTGTTGATATTGCAGGCTTCCTTGGCATCCTCCTCCATCCAGTCAAATCGTAGTGTCGTGGGCTCATCAAGGAGTCTCCTCAAGCGAAATTCTCCTGCATCCAGCATGTCCCCAATGCCATCAAGCCTCTGATGGGGCAAAGCTATGGGAAAACCCGGATAACCTAGGTGATGCATGCAGGCAATCCTTTGATGCTTGGCTGAAGTTTCCAGCAACTCAAGCATGGTCCTGGAGGACACAAAAGGCATATCACAACTCAAAAAAAGATGGGTTTTTGCGGGTCGACTCAACATGCCAGTCTCCATGCCTGCCAGGGGACCCATGCCGGGCCTTCGGTCCTTGCGGATCATGTTCACCTCGCCCACTTCAAGAGAGGCCGCACTGCACTGAGCCCATTGAGCAAGCGGCAGGCAACCCAGCATCAGATCCACCTTGTTTAGGCCCATGCGTCGGCTTTGCCCCCCAGCCAAGAGGTGAATCACCACGGGTGGCTCCTGCTCTTGCTTCAGTTCACTGGGCTGGCTCATCGCCATAAGCTTGTTTGATTGCAGGTGAGACCTCCAAGGAGGACAATTTCGTTGATTTCCTGAGCACTTTCCAGCATCAATCCTCTCGTCATGAACCCCTTGAAACTTTTCAGTCCTCTGGCTTGGGTCGCGATTGCCGCGTTCCTGAGCACCACTTCCATCCGAGCTGGCGTCGAGCAGGTTATTGCTGACATGGAGTCGGCAGCCAATCATTTTCTCAATGCACTGACTCCTGAGGAGCACCAGGCTGCCACCTTTGAATTCGGAGATCCTCAGCGAACCGATTGGCATTTCATCCCCAAGGAAAGAAAGGGTTTGATCTGGAATCAGATGAGCGGTGAAAAGAAAATCCTGGCCCATGCCCTGCTAGCCAGCGGGCTCAGCACCAGTGGTTACATTCAGTCCACCACCATCATGACTCTGGAGAAAATCCTTCAGGATCTAGAAGGACCAGATCGACGTTTCCCCAGAGACCCGGAGCTTTATCATGTCAGTATTTTCGGTAAGCCATCCACCGATGGCACATGGGGATGGAGCATCGAAGGGCACCACCTTTCACTTAATTTCACCATCACCGGAGGCAAGTCCGTTTCGGCTACCCCTCACTTTATGGGAACCAATCCTGCTCTGGTAAAGGAAGGCCCACGCAAGGGCCTGCAGGTGCTTGCTCATGAAGAGCAGATGGCTAGGGCACTCCTCCATTCGCTTAATCCAGATCAGCTCAAACAGGCCATGATCGGCGACAAGGCCCCTGCTGATATTTTTACCGCAGCCCAGCAGGAGGTTACCGCACTGGACCACAAGGGAATTGCCGCCAGTCAACTCAACTGGCATCAAAAAGAAGCCCTGCTCGAGATCATCGAAACTTACCTCAATCATGTTCGACCTGAGGTGGCAGGTGAATCATTGGACGCCATCGATCAAGCGGGCATCGGCCATATTCAATTTGCATGGATGGGTGGCAAAGCTGAAGGAGAAGCCCATTATTACCGCATTCAGGGCCCCACTTTCCTTCTCGAGTATGATAATGTGCAAAACGGGGCCAATCATGTTCATGCGGTTTGGCGCGATTTCAAACATGACTTTGGACGTGATTTGCTCAAGCAGCATTATCAACAGGTCCCCCATTGATCTGGGCTTGATTCCTGCCAGATAAGCCAGACACAATCTCCTTACTTGCGGCGCACTCAGAGCCACTGATGCGCCGCAAACTTGTTTACAAAACCTCTGCACAAACACCGATGGGTCGACGACATCGCCACAAAGCCAAACCTCCGGGTATCGAACCAGCATGGCAGGAGGATCACCCCTATCCTGGAAAAACAGGTGACCGAGTCACGCTGGAAATCACTGACGTTGCTTTCGGCGGAGAAGGGGTCGGCCGTCACGAAGGCTTTGTGGTCTTTGTGCCCTTTGTCATAACCGGTGAAGTCGTTGAGGCTGAAATCATCGAGATCCATCGCCAGTTTGCACGGGCAGCGCTGATTCAGGTCATCCAGACCTCTCCTTTGAGAACGGATCCGGTTTGTCCAAAATACACCCAAT
Source organism: Verrucomicrobiota bacterium (assembly GCA_023257935.1). Taxonomy (GTDB): domain Bacteria; phylum Verrucomicrobiota; class Verrucomicrobiia; order Limisphaerales; family AAA164-E04; genus UBA7971. The sequence continues at coordinate 34 of JALRAZ010000483.1, read as the reverse complement.
GCGGCGGATGCCAGTATCAGCACATCGCCTACGA
>JALRAZ010000344.1 GCA_023257935.1 Verrucomicrobiota bacterium | reverse complement strand
CGTTCGATCCCTTGCTTCCATCGCCCCCCGGGTCGGTCTGACCAGCAGTGCATTTCCAAAATGTCACCTAGAACGCCAGCTCGGACAATCGCCGCATCGTGCCGCATCCTAGGAGATGAAATGCCTTGATTGCCCATCTGGGTGGCCACACCTGCCTGGCGTGCAGCCTTGGTCAAGGTGCGGGCTTCCCAGACGGTGTGGGTCAGCGGCTTTTGGCAAAAGACATGCTTCCCAGCCTGGATGGCCCGCATGGCTGGATGGAAATGCATGTGATCTGGGGTTGATATGGTGACTGCGTCGATGCGATCGCTCATTTGGTCGAACATCACACGGTAGTCCTTGAAGCGACGAGCCTCTGAGAAGGTTTCCATCATTTCGCCACCATGCTTGTGGTCGACATCCACCAGCGCCACGATATTTTGGGATTGGCAGAAGGTCAGGTCGGCCTTGCCCTTGCCACCGCAGCCAATGCCCGCGATGTTTAACCGGTCATTGGCTCCAAGTACCGATCGTGTTGAGACAAATGGAAATGCCAGGGTCGAGGCTGCCGCTGCGCTGCGAGCCAGGAAGGAGCGACGGGTTTGGTTGGCTTGCGTGTGGAACATGCAAAGAGCCTAAACCATTAGATTCCTTGGTTTCCACATTCTTTTGTGATGAGGTGAAATGGCAAAAGGTTGCGCCATTCTTCCTCATTCTTTCTTAAGGTCCAACCCCAATGCAAGCCACGGTCACTTTTTGAGATGATGGATTAGAAAATCAACCGCATTTTCATGAGCTTGCTCCGTGCCAGGAAATTTCAGGACATATTCGACACCATGCTCATCCAGTAAGGTCTGCATCGATAAACCAAAATTCACATGATGGATCGACCATCCGCGCGCCGCGCGGGGTTCGTTGGGGATGGGGTCATTGGGTGCCATACCATAGCTCATGAAGGAGGGAGGATCATCGCTGCTGATATGGTTTTCAATGGATAGCTCGTGCATCAGAGCCCTCACATCGATCGGTGAGAGATGCTCGGGAATCTGCTTAGAGTGAAAATCTTTTTGATACCCCGGGATATTTTCGACCCACCAGTCAAAGTCCAGGTTGGCCTGGCCACCGATCAGGCCCACCGCCTTCAAGCGGGAGGATTCGTGTGCGATGGGGTCTTTGCTCGAGGGATCGGCAAAGTCAGGGGACCAGGCAAGGTAGGCAACGAGCTGGGCTCCTGCTGAGCCGCCAAAGCCTCCAATACGATGTGGATCGATTCCCCATTGCGTCGCCTTGCTGCGGAGAAACTGCAAGGCCCTAACACAGTCATGGTGAGCTGCTGGGAACCAGGCGTGTTGGAGGAGTCGGTATTCAATGGAGGCAAAATGCATGCCAGCAGTCAGGCAGGTCTCCAGGAATGCCTGGTTGATCTTATCATGGGAGCCGCCGGTGAAACCACCTCCGTGAATAAAAAGGATGAGTGGCGCAGGATCCTCCACCTTGGCCTGCCAGAAATCGATGATCTGCTGCGGGTGATCGCCGTAGGGGACATTTTCGTAGGTGATTGAATTTGGGGATTTCGCAGGCGTTTGCTGGGCCTCGATCAGGTGGATACTGGCAAGTAACAGTAACGTGAATTGCCAGCTAGAAATGTTCGATGGGTTTGAGCGTGGCTGCATCATCATGCTTCATCCTAGTTGGTTTATGTATTGGGCGCAACCAAGCGGCTGAGTCTCTCTGAGACCCAAAGATAAACTTATTTTAATCTTCGATTCATGGTTTCTTCATTTTCGCAAGCCTAAGCTTGGGATCAGTGAAGATGCAAAGGTCACTTAATTACCTTTCAGATCGGCCAAGTAAAAGGCCCCGACGCGTCCTGATTCTCAATGGCAATGAGACTCAAACACCATACAGGGTGGCCCCGCTGGGGCTTGCCTTCATCGCTTCGGCCATCGAACAATCCGGTCGTGAGGTCCGGCTTTTGGATCACCTGCAGGGACCTTTGGGACTCCTTCGATTACGAGCCGCCTTGCGCCAATGGCAACCGGATGTGGTAGCGATGGGAATCAGGAACCTGGATAATTCTGATTATCATGCGTTCCAGACTTACCTGTCTTTGCCTTCATGTTTGGTCACCACAATCAGAAAATGGTCTCCAAACTGCCCTATTTTATTGGGTGGTTCAGCTGGTACCGTTGATGCAGCCAGGGTAATGGATCGCGTCCAGGCCGATCACCTTATTCTGGGGGAAGGGGAAGAGGCAGTGCTTGCCTGCCTCCAGGCGCTTGAATCTGGAGAGCGGCTTGAGCGAATCATCGGGGCTGGGGGTGGTAAGCAACCCTTTCGTATTGCGGAGACACGCTCATTGCCTGCCCCGAGGCTGCACCGATGGACCTCCATGAAAGCCTACTTAAAAGGAGATGCAGGCTACCCGGTGCAAACCAAGCGGGGTTGTCCCCTGAAATGTACCTACTGTACCTATGGACGCATTGAAGGTGCCCGCTACCGACGATTGGCCCCCGAGGCCATCGCAGATGAAATCGAGGGTGCCATGGAAGCTGGTATCCATGATTTTGAATTTGTTGACAGCACTTTTAATCTGCCTCCCGGCCATGCCATGGAAGTGGTGCAGACACTGCTTCGACGAGGTTTGAAAGCTCGCTACCACGGTACTGGTATCAATCCTTCCGTGCTCAGGGAGGACTTGCTTGATGCCATGTATCAAGCGGGCTTCCGCCAGGTCATCCTGACTGCTGAAAGTGCTTCGGCTTCAATGCTTCGGTCCTACGGCAAAAACTACACGCCAGAAGCGCTTGAACGGGCCAGCACTTTACTTCAGAAATACCGGCTAGGTTCCCTCTGGGTTTTTTTGCTGGCAGGTCCTGGCGAAACCCCGGCAAGTGTCGAGGAAAGCCTAGAGTTTATTGCCAAGCATATTCAGCCGCCCGATGCCGTGTACATCACTTCGGGAATCCGCATTTACCAGGGAAGCCCCATGGCCGATGCCTGGGAAGAGGGAAGACTGGCCGCTCAAAGTATTCATCGGGATCAGGCAAGCCAAACGCCCTTTCATTATTCAAGTCAAACACCGCCTGAGTGGCTTGAGGCGCGTTTGCGCTCCTTCCAGCGTGAACATGCTCATGTCATGCTTTCTTGCGAAGGGCATGATTGGCCTACCAGGTTGGCTTTAAGCCTACTTCCTCTTACCGGACTTCCCAAGCCCTACTGGCAATATTTGAGCCTGCTTAATGCCATCCGACGTCCTTTCCGGTGGAAGTCCTCTTCGGTCTTGCGCCCTCAATGGGAAGGCGCTGGCTTATAACCTCATTTTGTATTCTCTGAGTTGAGTGATTTTTACTCTGATTACCAAACAATGAACCTATTAATCTTTACCAAGAAACATGCCTTACTCTCTCTGGTGATGCTGATTGCCCAGTGCTTACCTGCGATCGCACAGGGCCAGATCACGCAGAGCTACCAGGGGAAAGCGATGATTGGGTTTTCTGGGACTTCCACCCTACACGATTTTGGAGGTCGGATTCCCGATCTGCCTATTCGGGTAGAGCGCATAGATGATCCTCGATCCGGAAACCCTATGCGCTGGAAGATGGAGGCGAGTTTGGAAGTTGCCGGTATGACCACTGATCATGCCAAGCGCGATGCGCGCATGATGGAAATGTTTCGGGTCACCGATTTCCCGAGGATCCACCTCAGAACCTTGGATGCTGACCCCTCTGGTGGGCTTCAAATCATGCCAGAGTCTGACCCAGAGCGAGTCCTACTTGGCATACGCATCCTTGATCAAGAAGTCATTGTGCCAGTTCGTATTGTTTCCATTTCTGAGCAGGCTGGGCACCTCGAGATGGTTATGGAAGCCGAGTTATCCTTGAAGGCCTTTGGTCTGATGCGTCCGCAGACTGCTCTGGGGCTGATTAAGGTAGGGGACAGTGTAAAGGTTCGAGCCCAGGTCGTTTTGGATGCCATGAGCGAGGTCAAAGCCGATCAGTCTCCAATCAAGTAACCAAGCACCATGAGGGGATCCATTTCATACGATGCGGTGATCGTTGGAGCAGGTCCTGCAGGCTTGCTCTGTGGCCGCTTGATGGTTGAAAAAGGCTATCGTGTGCTGGTGATTGAGGCTCGACCTGAGATAGATGATAAGGTTTGTGGTGCCTACTTGTGTCCGGCTGGCGTTGAATTGCTCAAGGCCATGGATCTGCTGCCTGCGATGGAATCACTTTTTGAGCCAGTCCATGGCATGATCTTATCCAGCCCAGATGGTCAACTTTTACAGACTTATTTTGCTGGTGCGGATGCCCGCAGGACAGGTTGCCATCCATACGGTCTTTCCTTGGATCGGCGACGCTTTGACGGATTTCTGGCCGGCGATTACCTTCATTCGGGTGGTGAACTGATCTTCGGACAACGCTTAATCGCATTGGCCCAAACCTCGCTGGGGTGGTCCTTGAAAACCTCTGGTGGTTATGCCATCTCCACCGCACTTCTGATTGGCGCTGACGGTCGGAAATCGGTGGTGAGCCGCCACCTAGGCTTATCCCGATCGATGCCGCATAGGCGACTTGCCGTCCATGCCACCCTCCAATCAATCAAGGCAAATCCTCGCATGGGTGAGATGCACTTGTTTGATGCTGCCGATTATATCGGCCTCAATCCAGTGGATGATGGCCTGGTCAATGTATCATGGGTCTGTCGAAAGGAAGATTTGGAGGGCCAGAGTTCGAGTTCTGCCTTGAGGCGGAGAATTCAGCAATCCCCCAACCTACGCAACCGGTTTGCGTGGTATGCAAAAGTTGAAACCCAGGTCACCTGTCCGATAACCCATCGGGTTCGCGGATGCGTCGGGCCCCAAGCAGCCTTGATCGGGGACGCCTCGGGTTTTGTGGACCCGCTGACTGGTGAGGGAATTTATGTGGCCTTGAAGACGGCGAGTATGCTCGTGGCATGCTTGCCGGGTCCTGCTAATCAGACTCAGACGGCTTTAGCTCGATCACTTAGGGCTTATCAGCAGCAGCGCCGGCTAGACTTGGCATCCAAAGCGATTATTTCCAGAATCTTCCAGCATATGATCCATCGCCCCAAATGGTGCAACCGCCTCAGGCACTACCTGGCTGGGAGCAGCACCAGAGGTGATGCCTTTATTGGGCTCATTGGCAATGTGAGCCGCCCGGGCCGGGCTATCTGGAACATGGCGCTTTCCTAAAACGAACACTCAACCCTTGGTGACATGGTTACACTCGATAAAAATGCGTCTTTCAGCCCATCTAAGGCCTACCTCAACCGGGTTGCCACGGCGGT
>JALRAZ010000318.1 GCA_023257935.1 Verrucomicrobiota bacterium | reverse complement strand
TCACTCGGTTAAAGCAACGCAGCAGCGTGGTCTTGCCGCATCCAGATGGCCCTATCAGACCGGTTATTTTTCCTGCAGAAATGCCAACACTAACCTTTTTGAGAGCCTGGAAATCTCCATACCAGAGTTCTAAATCTCTGGTTTGAATAGAATATTCATGTGAACCGTTCATCCGAATATTCCTCCTACGTAGTCCTTAGTTCTCTGATCAACAGCTTGATCAGAGAACAACAGATTAGTTTCTGCAAGTTCAACAAGTTCACCGTTGAGTATGAAAGCCGTCCGGTCAGCCAGCCTTCGAGCCTGCTGGACAAGATTAGTCACGAGAATAATCGTCATGCTGGAGCGCAGTTCCTTAAGGACCTCCTCGATGCGCATTGTGGTTACAGGATCAATGGCGATAGAAAACTCATCCAGGCAAAGGATCTCAGGGTTGTGGGACAGGGCTCTGGCAATGGTTAATCGCTGCTGCTGCCCACCAGAAAGCTTCGTTCCCAGCGTGTGGAGGCGATCCTTCACTTCGTCCCATAGTGCAGCTTGTGTAAGGCAACGCTCGACAATAACATCCAGCTTTGCCTTGTTATTCATACCACCTGTTCTCGGGGCAAAAGCCACATTCTCGTATATGGAGAGGGGGAGTCCTACCGGCAAAGGGGCGACCATCCCTACCCTTCGTCTCAGGGCGTGAACATCTCGCATCTTAAAAATATCCACACCATCAATCGAAACCATTCCATTGAGTTCCACCCCAGGCACATGTTCGATTGTTCTGTTGACGACCTTTAACAGAGTGGTCTTGCCTGATTGAGCTGGACCGATTATCCCAAGGATCTCGTTTTTCATGATCTGAAAGGATAGGCCCTTGAGTGCCTCCTTCGATCCATATTTAACGCGAAGGGATGAAATCTCTATTTTTGGTTCCATAATCTACCACCTCTTTCGCGATCTGAGATAAATCCGAAACGCAATTGAAAATGCGTTGATCACTAAAACGGTACCAAGCAGCACAATTGCGGTAGCAAATGGAATGGCTTCTGGAACCCCTGGGACCTGCGTCGAAATGGTAAACAGATGCATGGAGAGAGCCATGCATTGGTCAGTAAGATTGTAGGCAAACAAGTTCCCCTCCTCAACGGCTTTGTAAAATACCGCACCAGTGAACATGATAGGAGCTGTCTCCCCTGCTGCCCTAGATACCTCAAGAATGAATCCAGTAAGCATTCCACTAATGGAATTGGGAATCACCACGCGCCGGATTGTTTGCCACTTGGTAGCCCCTACATTCCAGCAGGCCTCGCGGAATGCCATGGGCACGGCAGCTAAGGATTCCTTTGTGCTGGTAATGATGACTGGCAATGTCATCACAGCAAGAGTCAATGAAGCAGCAAGTATGGACTTGCCCATGCCTGCGAATAAAACGAATGCCCCGAGCCCAAACAAGGCATGAACAATACTCGGGACACCTGCCAAATTAATGACTGCAAGGTTAACTGTCCTAGTCAGCCAATTATCACCCGCATATTCATTAAGGTAAATGGCAGCCATTACCCCTATTGGCGCGGCGACAATCAAAGACATCATGACTAAGTAAATGGTACCAAGTAGAGCTGGCCAGATCCCGCCTGCCTTCATGCCTCGCTCAGGTGCTTTCAACAGAAAATCCGCCGATAGGACAGGACTGGCTTCATGCAGCATGTAGCCAATGATGAGTATTAGAGGAATTATAATGGCAATAGTCATGCAGCAGAAAAGCCCTTTGATGTACGTCTCTTTCCGCTGCCTTGATTTTGAGTGAATGGTCTCTTGAAAAGGATGCATGGGGAAAATCGATCAGGAATCGCCTGCCTGAATGCGGATACCTTTGACAACAAGATAAGCAATCAGATTGATAACAAAAGTGATGGAGAAGAGGAAAATGCCGATTATGAAAAGCACCTGCCAATGATCTGCACCCTGTTCGGTTTCTCCAAGTTCTGCTGCAATGGTTGCTGTAAGGGTTCGAACCGAATCCAGGGGTCCGTTGGGGATTTGTACTGCATGCCCAGTGGCAAGAAGAACGGCCATTGTTTCACCAATGGATCGACCTACTCCCAATAATCCACCGGCAAGCAGTCCATTCTTAGCGGCAGGAATAAGGACTCGGTAAATCATTTGCCATTTAGTAACCCCCAAGGCAATGGCTGCTTCGCGATAGGAATCTGGAACAGCCTTTAGAGCATCCTCACTAATAGATACGATAATCGGAATGCTCATTAGGGCAAGGATGATGCCACCATTCAGGACGTTTAGGCCAATAGGAGCATTGAAGATTTTGATGATCAGAGGATTCATAATCATCAAACCAATAAAACCCCAAACCACAGAAGGAATCGCTGCTAGGAATTCGATAAGCACTTTAAGCACTTCTTTCAATTTGGGTGCACAGAATTCGGAGATGAAAACAGCTGCCCCAAGACTGAACGGGATGGCGATCATCATGGCAAGCAAGGTCACGCTGGCACTTCCTGCAATAATGGCCAGGATACCGTAGCGTTTATTACTGAGCGAAGTGGGATACCATTCCACACTTGTGAAAAACTCAATAGGTTTCCACTTAGTTACCAAAAACCCAGCCCCTTCCTTGAATACAAAGAAGAAAATCCCAAAAACAAAAAGAATGGCGCTGATACCAGAAATACGAATCAGCCACTCAATCAGGAACTCGATAACTCGGCTCCAGCGCCCTCTTTGATATTGCATGGTTTTTGGCTGTCGAGGGTTGTTAGCGGTGCTTAATTTGTTAAAGAGACATATCCGCTATCATTCACAATACGCTGACCTTCTGGGCCAAGGCACCAGTCAACGTAATTTTTGAGGGCGCCTTCAGGCTCACCGAGCGAATAGACAAAAAGTGGTCTGGCAATCGGGTAGGTTTTGGCAATGGTATTTTCCACATTGGGAGCGTATGCCTCGGCACCGAGGGTTTTGGAGATCTTGAGCATTTTGACCTCTGGTGTGGCATAGCCCATGCCGCTGTAACCAATGGCGCACGGAGTGTTCTGCACTAATTCAACGACTTCCTTTGAACCATGCATGTCTCGAGATCCAAGTTTGTAATCACGTTCTTCACCCAATACGGCTTCCCTGAAATAGGCAAATGTCCCAGAACTGGATTGCCGACTGACACGAATGATCTCATCACTCGTGCATCCAGGTATGGTAATACCTAATTCGCTCCACTTGGTGATAGTACCATTCTCACCATAAATCTCAGCCAATTGCTCAAGCGATAATTCTTCCAGCGGGCAATCCTTGTGCACATAAACTGCCAAGGCATCGTAACCCATGATATACTCCTTTGGATCTTTGCCAGAGGCATCTTTAGCTTTCTGCTGTTCGGCCGCCTTCATGGCACGACTGCAGTTGGCAATGTCTGTGGTTCCATTGATCAGAGCAGCTATGCCAGTGCCAGAACCTCCACCCGAAACCTCAATTGAGACCTCTGAATTCACCTTGGCGTAATTCTCAGCCCATGCCTGAGCCAGATTGACCATGGTATCAGAGCCGGCATTTTGGATCATCGTCTTACTGGATGATGAGTTTTGATTTGCGGTCTGACTAGTGTTATTGGATCCACACCCGATCAAAGCAAGTCCAAGCAGGATGCTAGATGAATTCCTTGCGAGTTGTTTCATATGTTTGAGTTTCATTTTTTTGATTAGTTGGTTATTGAAATTGCCCAAGAACATCCTGAATGAGGGCGGAAATATGTTTTTGGAGGTAATCGTGAGCATCCACTAAAGACGGCTCAGCACCCAATTCTTCCAGACCCTGATACCACTCCAGACCTATGGTTCGAGTTGGTGGCTTTGGGAAAATCGTTAGGGCTTTCCTGGAGAGAGCCACAATAAAATGATAGTGTTCTAGGTTGGGAACAACTTCCACCGGTTTGGCAATCGCATTTGAAATGTCGATACCCCGATTTTTCATGAATTGAACGGTTTCGCAGGTAACCGCTTTAGGGCTGATGCCAGCAGTATTGAAAACAAAACCTTCGGTTTTGAAGGACTCGGCCAGCCCCGCCGCCACTTGAGTCAGGCGTGAATCATCATCATCCACAAAAAGGATCCGGAAGACCTCAGAGCCGAGGTGCTTCATGTATTGGCCCGTGCACACGTAGAGCGTCTCCTCTGCCATGTTTTTGCATTGATCTGAAACACGTTCAAATCGGCGACCTATGGTCAGTAAGGGAGTATAAAGAGCAAAATCGATACGACTGGCCTGCCGTAGTCTTTCCATCTCAACATTGACCTGATCCCTGAGCTCGTTGGCTTTTTCCTCCTGTTCTATGACATGCCGAGCCAAACTCTCATCCAGTCTTACAAAAGCCTCGGCTGCCTGACGGACCATGGGGATGGCAGTCTCAGCCAGTTGAGTGAGAAGTTTAAAATCAATATCTGGAGCCATTGAGCCAACCGTAAGGCTCTGCTTGGCAATGCTTTCAGCGTAGTCGCCAATCCTCTCCAACTCCGAATTGATCTTGATGGCCGCATAGACAAAGCGCAGGTGCTCACCGGCCGGTTGCTGTCGAATGAGAAACTCGAGACAGAGCCGATCGATTGATTTTTCCATCTCATCAATCTTCTGATCCCTATAGATGACCGAGTAGGCTCTCTTGCCATCACAATTGAGGAGGGCAAGCAAACTGTCTTTCAAGACAGCTTCGCACAAAACTGCCATCTCAAGAATAAGATCGCTGATGCCTTTGATCCCATTTTTAAGACTGTCGTTGAGGCGTTCGGGAGATGATTGCATGAAACGGTTTGCTTATGGGCTGATCAAACGAGTGAGGCACCCTTAAAGATTTTTTGAATGTGCGTCCATTTGAGATGAGCAATGCTCATGTTTCAAACGATCAAGCAACGCGGCGGTGGCACTGGTGTGGCATTTTTGTGACAATTGAGTGACAGCGGCACTTTTGTTAAAAAATCCTCACCAACTATGAACTCAAATCCGTCGGAAAGACTCTCAGGTCTGCCTTGCTGGATTAAACGGAGCTTTCCATGCCAAAAGCATCTTCAGAGACAACCATGGTGTGTGGTGTTCGATCAATCAAACGGGAGTGGCCTATCGGAACCGAACGGATGCGACCCGAAAAGTGATTGGATTTTTCCTGCCAGTTCATCCCCCTGCCACTGGTTGCCAATCAGGATTTCACGAATGATTCCCTCTTGGTCTATGAGGATGGTTCGCAAGTTGTGATCCCAGTCAAGCAGAGATCCTTCAGAGCGGTAAAAGACTAACCCGAACTGTTCGGTCAGCGCATCGATTTCGATCATTTCTCCGGTGGCAAATGTCCACTGAGCCGGATCATGTTGATAGGCCTGAGCATAGAATTTGAGACGCTCAGGCGTGTCGTGCACGGGGTCAAAGCTCACCGAAAGAAAATGATAGGACGCCGGTTCTACGGATGACTCCTTGAGTGCGCGCTGGGCAGCCATGAACTGCTGGTTCATGCGTGGGCAGAAATCAGGGAGCGGGCAACGCGTGTAGATAAAGGTCAGCGCCAGCACCTTGCCTCGAAACTGGTGGGTTGAGATGGCCTGGGAAAGCTGGTTGGTCAGCGGGTAATCAGGCAACTCATCGCCTACCTGAAGAAACTCGACCTCACGCACCGGCCGCCATGGAGCCGTCTTCGAAAGTTCCTCCAGGGTCGGTACTTTTTCTGGCACCT
>JALRAZ010000312.1 GCA_023257935.1 Verrucomicrobiota bacterium | reverse complement strand
ATCCTTTCCTCTTCGGGAAACCCGACTCGCTGCTCCCGAACAGGCGATCTACGCTGAGCAGGGCATGGTGGCGACCCTCCGAACTGGGGCACACAGCTTTGCCGACGCCTACTACCAGATCTTCAATGCTCACCTGCCTGTCATGGTGACGGCCGATTCAGTGCTGCACGCCTGGCACAGGACCTACGCTGCCATGCTCAAGGAACAAGAAGAGGTGCTTCTGGTGCCTGAGTTTGAGGCCTTGCTGCGGGGCATGCACGACGCCTTGCCTGGCTTGGCCGAGGCGATGCGCCCAGGTGAGCTCCAGGCCTGCCTGCATGATGCCGATCTCTACCTGAGTGTGGCCCTCAACCTGATGGAAGGGCGTCAGGCAGATGACCTCCTGCCCTCCCGTCTGGGGAGTGTGGATGCGATGGTCCGCCAGATCATGGAAGGGGTTGGGACTGGCTCTTCTGACTTCCTTATATTCCCTCAAACCGGCAAGGGGCTATTTGGTCGCGAGGGGGGGGGATTTGTGGACTTCTCCCAAATGAAACCCCGAGGGCACTACACCTCCAGCGATCTATTGAAGCGGTATTTTCGTGCCGCCATGTGGTGCGGCCGCATCGATCTGCGGGTGGCAGGCCCCAAGGAATGGGCCTCACCGCGTGAGCTTGGGGTTGCCCTGGTGCTCAATGAGCTACTCAAACGCAGTGAGATGGTGTCAAGCTGGCAGGCCATGGATGAAATCCTGCGGGTGTTTGTCGGGGTGAGTGATTCCATGAATTTCCTGCAGCTTGAACCCTTGTATGCGGCCTCTGGCCTGGATTTGCTTCAGCTCGACTCCCTGGTTCGGCTGGAGCAGCTCCAGGCCAGCATTGAGTCGGGAGACTTCGGTTTGCAGGGCATTATTTCGCACAATCTGGTGGCAAAGCCAGGTGCCCCCCTGATACTGCCTCGTTCCTTCACGGTGTTCGGTCAGAAGTTTGTCCCCGACAGCTGGGCCCTCTCACAGTTGGTAGCCCCTCGAATCCAATGGCAGGGAAAGACGGTCGACCACCGTCGCTTGCCTAGCGCGCTGGATGTGGCCTTCACCGTGCTGGGGCAACCGCGAGCGGCAGATTGGCTGGTCCAGCGGGTGGGTGATCCTCAAGGGGTGCCATTCCGGGATGGCCTACCCATCCAGCATCAATTGGCTTCCCTGCATGAGGTGTTTGATGGTCTGCCTGAGGCAGCCTGGCAGTCGAGTGCCTACACCCTGTGGCTCAATGCCCTGCGTCAGCTCTCCAAGTTGCCGCAGGGCCCGGGGGTGCCGCGGGTGTTTCAGACTTCGGCCTGGGCCGATCGGGTGCTGAACACCCAGCTGGGTTCCTGGACCCAACTGCGCCATGACACCGTGCTCTATGCTAAGCAATCGGTGACCCCAGGTATATTATGCGATTTCCCTCACTCCTACCTCGAGCCCGTGCCAGCGTTCTGGGAGGCCATGGCCGACCTGAGTCACATGATGGCTGACAGCCTCGACTCACTCAGCTTTGAAGGGGTTTATCAGTATGCTACGACCGAACTGGATTGGGTTAGTCTGGGATACACACTGGAGGAAGCCCGCTTCTGGGGCCTTATCAAGGAAATGAATCGCAATGAGTTCAAGGATCGAGCTGTTGGGCATCTGAGAACCTTTGGTCGGACTATGGAACGGCTGCACGCGATCTGTCTGGTCCAGCAGGCCGGCGAGTCGGTCAGTGAGGACCAGCGCCTTTGGCTCAAGGATATGATGGAAATATATGAGTCTGTCTATGCCGGGTTGAAATCTTATAACGGTTGGTATCCCGAGCTGTTCTACATCCCTCTATTAGCCAATGCTGGTTGGGATGATAATAATCCCCACCCTTCGGACGAATGGGATGCCCTGGTCACCGACGTGCACACCGATTCTCCTGATGTCCTAACGGGGGACCCTGGAGCGGTGCTGCATGAAGGGGTGGGGAGCGTGGCGATGATGATGGTGGCCATCGATTGTCCCGAGCCCGAAGCGGGACAACCCAAGGCCCGTACTTACGCTGGCCCGATCTTCACCCACTACGAGTTTGGGCGTCCGGTTCCAGAACGCATGACCGATGAGGCATGGAAAAGCGAGCTCAAGGCCAACAAAGTGCCCCCCCTGTCGGAATGGGCAAGCGGGTTCTTGGTGCCCGGTAGGCATCGGAATTGATTCTTGGATGTGGCTGCGGGCTGAGGCAGCATAGAGGGCATGACCCAGCCCAGCAGCCTGCCTCGATCCCGGCGTCGTTTCCTCGCTCAATGGGGGAGGGTCGCCGGGAGCGCCGCATTCATGCATGCCATGCATGCCATGCCCGCTCTTCGGCTTCAGGCGGCGGTGCCTGCGCTCAAGGTGCATGAGCTGCGCACCATCAGCCATGAACCGGAAGCCTATCATGGTTGGCCCACCCTGGCCCGCTCTCGCGGTGATGATTTGTTACTCGCCTGGTCGGGGGGGCGCGAGCAACATGTTTGCCCTTTTGGTCAGGTTCAGTTCATGCGCTCTTCCGACGGGGGGGGGACCTGGTGCTGGCCTCGAGTGATCCTGGACAGTGGCCTCGATGACCGCGATGCCGGTATTCTGGAGACGCCCTCGGGGACCTTGCTCGCAACCACCTTCACTTCTCTGGCCTACCGGCCCATCCTGGAACGAGCGCGAAAGGAGGGGCGCTGGGACGCAGCTCGCCTCCAGCGATGGGAGGCGGCGCATGCACGCCTGAATGCCGCCTCCCAGCCAAGTCAGCTTGGGCAGTGGATCCTGCGCTCGGAGGATGGCGGGCTCAACTGGTCGGCCAAAACGCCATCGGTGGTCAACAGTCCCCATGGCCCCATCGCTTTGGCCGACGGGCGGTTGCTCTATGCCGGCAAGGAGTTGTGGACAGGCCAGCGTCGGGTTGGGGTGGCGTTTTCTGAGGATGATGGACGCAGCTGGCAATGGGCAGCCGAGATCCCCGCTCGCGAGGGTGACGACCCCGCCGAGTATCATGAATTGCATGCCGTTGAGATGCCCGACCGCAGGGTGGTGGTGCACATCCGCAATCACAACCCGTCTCATGCGGGAGAGACCCTGCAATGCGAATCGACCGATGGGGGACTGAGCTGGACCAAGCCGCGGTCGGTGGGTGTCTGGGGGCTACCTTCTCACTTGCTCCGACTGGCTGATGGGCGTGTCCTGATGACTTATGGGCATCGAAGGCCCCCTTTCGGTAACCAGGTCCGGCTCAGTGAAGATGGGCGATCCTGGTCGGCGCCGATGAATCTTTCCACCGATGGGGCCTCGGGCGACCTGGGCTACCCCAGCACCGCGCAGCTGGCCGATGGGTCGCTGGTCAGTGTGTGGTACGAACGTCTGGCGAATCATCCCAAGGCGGTGCTGCGCCAGGCTCGGTGGTCGCTTGAGTCCTGAGCCCCAGAGACGAAAGCTGGCCGCTTCTCGGTCGCTCTAGCGGGCCGGTCGATGAGCCTTGCGGCAGGGCAGACAAGGGCCTGAGTGAAATCCTCATTGCCCTCAATCGGGATTTCCCCAAGGATTCCCCTTGCCTGGATTTGCGCACCTCGGTTATCCATGGCAGGCTTTTAACAGAAACATGAAGGTTAAGATTTCTCAGCGTGCCGCTTCCCTGGCTCCCTCCCTGACCCTGGCCGTCGATGCCAAGGCCAAGCAATTGAAGGCAGCCGGGCAGGATGTCATCGGCTTTGGGGCCGGTGAACCCGATTTTGATACCCCTCAGCCTATCAAGGATGCCGCCATCAAGGCCCTGCAAGATGGATTCACCAAATACACCCCAGCCAGCGGTATCCCCGAGCTGAAGGAGGCCATCGTTGAGAAATTTCAGCGCGATAATGGGCTGACCTACAACCCCTCTCAGATCGTGGTCAGTTGCGGTGGTAAGCACGTTTGCTACAACATCATGATGGCCTTGTGCGATGAGGGTGATGAAGTGATCATCCCGGCACCCTACTGGCTGAGCTATCCCGAGATGGTGAAGCTGGCAGGGGGCAATCCGGTGATTCTGGAGACCAGCGACGCCACCCAGTTCAAGGTAACCCCTGATCAGCTGGAAGCAGCGATCACCGATAAGACCCGCCTCTTCATCCTGAATTCACCCAGCAATCCCACGGGTACGGTTTACAGCCCTGCGGAAATCAAAGCCCTGGGGGATGTGTGCGTCTCAAAGGGGATCCTCATCCTCAGCGACGAAATTTATGAGCACCTGATCTACGGCGATGCGGTGCATCAAAGCGTGGCCTCCTTTTCTCCCGAACACCAGGCTCATACCA
>JALRAZ010000296.1 GCA_023257935.1 Verrucomicrobiota bacterium | reverse complement strand
AAAACGGCTTCCGAGAAACAGGGTTGGGAGTTTAGTTCAAATCGTTAGTTACTAATTTTCAACGATTTAGACAAGATCTAAATCCACCACATAGGAGTCAATCAGAGAAACTGGTTCGAAGCTTGTCGGATTGAGTCTGAGCGGATAAGTAAGATGGTATCCATGATCAATCCCTTTGCATCCCCTCGGGGCCGACTGGTTGCCTGGCTAAGCGTCACGATGGCTCTGATCCATCAAATGAGCATGCCACAGCTCACGGCTGAGTCCCCAAACATCGTCATCTTCCTGGTCGACGATATGGGCATCATGGACACTTCCCTGCCCTTTCTAACCGACTCCCAGGGTGACCCGGTAAAACACCCGCTCAATGAGTTTTACCATACTCCGTCCATGGAGCGCCTGGCAGCCAATGGAATTCGTTTCAATCAATTTTATGCCATGAGCGTCTGCTCTCCCACCCGTATTTCCCTGATGACTGGACAAAATGCTGCCCGTCATCGCACGACCAACTGGATCAATCCCACCTCGAACAATCGAGGGAAGCAGGGACCAAGGGATTGGAATTGGAAGGGACTCAGCCCAGATTCAGTGAGCCTACCGGGATTGATGCGCGCTCAGGGCTACCGCACCATCCACATCGGCAAGGGCCATTTTGGACCAGCAGATGCTCCAGGTTCAGACCCCTTGGAGCTTGGTTTTGACCATAATGTTGGGGGGGCTTCCTTTGGTGCACCAGGAAGCTATTATGGGAATCAAAACTACGGATGGGGTACTCCCAGAGAACACCATGCCGTACCGCATTTGGATCATTACCACGGCTCGGACACATTTCTCTCCGAGGCATTGACGATTGAAGCAAAGGCCTTGCTCACACAGAGTGTCAAAGATCAAAAGCCCTTCTACTTGTATTGTTCTCATTATGCCGTGCATGCACCCTTTGAGTCGGACCCACGGTTTGAGTCACGTTACAAAACCTCCGGAAAAAGCAAGGCTGCGCAAGCCTTCGCCACCCTCATTGAGGGCATGGATAAAAGCCTCGGAGATCTTCTGGATCATCTCCAAGCATTAAGGGTTGCCCAGGAGACTTTGATTTTTTTCCTGGGCGACAACGGGTCCGATGCCCCTTTAGGCCATCAGCATGAGGCAGCCTGTGCCGCACCATTGAGGGGAAAAAAGGGATCCCACTATGAAGGTGGCATGCGCGTCCCATTCATTGCCGCTTGGGCAGAGCCCAACCCTGAGCATCCACTCCAAAAATCCCTCCCCTTGCCCTTAGGAAAGATTCAGAATCAGGTTGCCAACGTCACCGATTTATTCCCGACCATCCTTGAAATCATTGGAGGCTGGTCATCCAAGCCGCAAAACCACATCATTGATGGAAGCTCCTTGGTCCGTCGGCTCAAGGGTTATCGGGATGACCGCATTGCTGAGCAATTCCTCATGCACTATCCTCATGGCGTGCATCGCAGCAATTATTTTACAACCTGGCGTGATGACGATTGGAAGGTGATTTATCACACCTTGCCAGAAATCCCAACCACCGGTGGGCATATCCAATTTAGCGATGGCCATTACGAATTGTTTCATCTGGCCAATGACCCATATGAGACACGCAATCTTGCGGCTGAAAGACCGGAAAAACTGCGATCCATGATGCAGGCCATGATCGATCAGTTGAAGGATATGGATGCGGTCTATCCCGTGGACACATCCGGCCAAGCCCTTGCCCCTGTCATTCCCTGAAAACTTCCAGACCATGGATCCATCTCCCAGACATCGACGAGATTTCATCAAGGCCCTACCCGCCATGACCTGCTACTTGGCAAGCCTATCAACGAGGACCTTCGCAGGCGCCGCTGCCCAAGGAAAATCTCTGAAACAACCCGGTGAAATCTGGGTCGACACGCATTTGCACTGCTTTGCGGGGAAGGAAGACACTCGGTTCCCTTATCATCCCCAAGGACCCTATCATCCTGAACAACCCGCTACCCCGGAGCACTTGATCCAATGCATGGATCAGGCAGGCGTGGATTATGCGGTGGTCGTGCACCCCGAACCCTATCAAGACGATCATCGATACCTAGAACATTGCTTGCAATTAGGTCAGGGGCGACTCAAAGGGGTGGGGCTTTTTTTCAGCGACCGGCCAGGGTCTCTTGATCGGATTGGTCCACTGCTCGAGCGTATTCCTTTGGTCGCATTGAGGGTTCACGCTTACGCTCCGGACAGACTGCCTCCCTTTGGAAGCCCGGAGCTCGAGCGATTGTGGCGAATTGCCAGCGAAAAAAACCTCGCAATTCAACTACACTTGGAACCGCGCTATGCGCGAGGCTTCACCCCGCTCATCAAGGCATTTCCCTCCACCACAGTGATCATCGATCATCTAGGAAGGCCCTTTCAGGGACTCCCTGAAGAACATGCCGAAATCCTGGCTTGGGCCAAACAACCTCAGGTGATCATGAAATTATCATCCATTCCATCTGAGCGGCAATACCCTCACCGTGCCATTAAACCGATCATCAACCAGGTGCTGGCATGCTTTGGCGCCGAGCGCCTGATTTATGGGGGAGGTTTCAACGCCGAAACAACTGGTAAGACCTACGCCGCCTCCTTTGAACGAGCCCGTGGCTTTTTGAGTGATCTCAGTCAAGATGAGCAGGCAATGATTCTCGGCGGCAACGCTGCCAAGCTCTTTGGCTGGAAGAATGCATGAAGCGATGATCCATCAATCCAGTCCCCTTTTTCGCAAACGATCTGTGGCATGGCTTCGGCAAGGAGTATGCTGGATTCTCTGGCTCAACCTACTCGAAGCGGCAGAGACATCGCCCAAGCCTGATGCCCAAGTGCTCTACAAGCAGACGCCGCAAGGCCCCTTGCAATTGAATATTTTTTATCCAGAGGGTCACCGAAGCGATGGGAAAAAGCCGGCTATCCTCTTTTTTTTCGGTGGGGGATGGGTGGGCGGAAATCCCACTCAGTTTCATCCTCAGTGCGACTACCTGGCATCCCGAGGCATGGTTGCCATCAGCGCAGCCTATCGGACGCGAAACGACCATGGCACCCCACCCTCGGCCTGCGTGGAGGATGGGAAATCAGCCATACGCTGGCTACGTGCCCACGCAGCTGAATTGGGCGTGGATCCTGATCGAATCGTTGCTGGGGGCGGGTCAGCAGGAGGACACGTCGCCGCAGCCACAGCTACGGTTGAGACATTTGATAACCCGGAAGATCCAAAGGTAAGCGCTCTTCCCAACGCTCTGGTGTTATTCAACCCAGTTTATGACAATGGACCCAAGGGTTATGGCCATGATCGCGTCATGGAATACTGGCGTGATTTCTCCCCAATGCACCTCATCCATGATGGCATGCCACCGGCCATAGTCTTTCTGGGCACAGAGGATAGCTTAATCCCAGTAGTCACGGCCAAAGCATTCCAACATCGCATGCAGGCACTTGGAAT
>JALRAZ010000256.1 GCA_023257935.1 Verrucomicrobiota bacterium | reverse complement strand
ATCATCCACCGCTTGAACCTCCACCACATAAATACCAGGCTCTTTCGGCATCCAAGCCAGGCCGCCAGTCAGGGGGTCCCCTGAGCCAAGCGGTTTGCCATTGGCTTGGTAGAGGATCTCGGCCACGATCCCATCAGCATCCTCAGCCTTGACCTCTAATTCGATACTTTCTCCCTCAAGAAACGAGGCATTGGCTGCAGGTCGAACCCATTGAAGGGTTGGTTTTTGGTTTTCTGGGGATTGAAATTGGACCGGGAATTGCACCGTATAAGTGGCATCAGTTGTCGCCCCATCACGGATCGTGATGGTCACCAGGGTTGTGCCGTAGACTCCGGGGCGATGGTTGAGAACCAAATAACCTTCACTAGCTCCCGGGCGGTATAGGATATCTGGTGGATCCATAATCGACTCATCCTTCACGCTGACCACGAAACTCAGTTGCTGGTTTTCATACTCAGATCCATTGCTGATACCGAACAGTCCAATGGGTAGGATCGGTTGCCCCGGTAGCACCGTGATAGGCTCCGGGGTCTCAAGGTATGGGGGATCGTTGACCGGTACCAGGTCCCAGCGCAAGGTCTGTTCGACACGGGCACCTTGAGAATCTGTGGCACTGAGGGTAATCAAACTTTGCCCAAAACGGTCGGCAGCCGGATGCCAGCTCAAGTTAAGTCGACCTTCCTGATAGGAAAGATCATATCCCTGGTCTGGATCCAACCAATCAGGTCGACTGAAGGTAACCTTAAGATCGGGATCAAAATCAGCATCCTCCGCATCGGTCAAGGCCAGGCTCAAGATGGCAGGCT
Organism: Verrucomicrobiota bacterium; assembly: GCA_023257935.1. Classification (GTDB taxonomy): domain Bacteria; phylum Verrucomicrobiota; class Verrucomicrobiia; order Limisphaerales; family AAA164-E04; genus UBA7971. Next base: position 1,629 of record JALRAZ010000256.1, on the reverse strand, counting down.
GATCTTCCAGGGATTCAAACACGCTCACAAGCTCCATGGAGGGGGCTTGGTTAGACACCTGCCCGTATTGTAGTCGAATCTTGGACTCAATGATTCGGGGAGAGGATTCCTGGGTGAACATGAGCACGGTCAGCTCGGTCTCCTGATCCTGAATAGCATTAATAGGGATACCCTCGACTCGCCAGAATGGACCGCTTATTTGCCCAGCGAACGAAATGGTAGGCTGAGCTGAGCTACGCACCTGGATACGGTCGATTGGCACATCATTGGTCAAGTTACGGAAGATGTCTGATAATTCGGAAGCTTGGAGTGCCTTGCGATGGTTGCCGCAGGTAGCCAAAGAAATCGTTTCCATCAATCGAGCCCTCTGGACCTCCTCGCGTCCAAGAAAGACGGTGTGGATTTCAACCCCCATTTCCTGAGCTCGTTGAGCGGCGGCCGAGGGATTACCCTCAGAGGTTTCCCCATCAGAGAAAAGAATAATGGAAGCAGTGGCTTGTTCACGACCATTCTGGATGATTTCATCAAGCGCCACGTTCAGCGCCAACTCAAGATCCGTCCCCCCTGAGGCATCAAATTCAGACAGGTGCTCTATGACTTCTGACCAGTCTTCGGTGAGCGGTTGCAACAGCCGCGCTTCATGATCAAAATCTACAAGCGCCAACCTCATGGGAGCCTCCTCAGGCAAAGCCTCGATCAAGCTACGAACTGCCAGCATGCGCTCTTGCTCTGGATCGTATGCCGCCAAGCTGTCAGAACTGTCGATAACAAGAACCAATTCTCGCTGGCGAGCCGCCCCTTCCCAGCCCACGGTGCCGGCGAGCTGGATCACAGGAGAGCTCACTCCCCCCCCATCGACGTAGTCCAAGAAGCTTATGGTTGGCAAAGCTGATGCGGTTTCGGAATCCAGAACCGAGCAGGCTGCAAGGATCTGACAATCGAAGGCATAGTCCACTGGATTGGCACTGATCTGAAACACCTGGAGGTAGTGATCCCCTGCCCGTTCAGCCCCAAAAAACTGGTCCAGCGGGGATAGATCGTCAGTGGAACTATCAAACACGGTCATCCCTGCCGGATCAGTCAGCTTCCACTTGAGATCCCGGGACAATTTGGTCAATTTCAGGTGGCAGGATTCACCCTGGCGCAGGGGAATCCGATAGAGATCGACTTCTCCTGGCAATTCAAGCCTTCCGGCACCCGGCTGAGGCTGGTCAAGTGACACCGTCACCTGATTGCCTTCAATGTCATAGGTTTTCGGTGCGGGTATTTCAGCCACCCTGAAGCCGTAGGCTCCCGTGCCGGCAAACTGAAAACCACCTACTGTGAGGCGGTATCGTCCGGTTTGCTTAAGGACCATAGCGGGCGGGACCGAACAGCGCATGCACTGGCTGAAAAGCAAGTTGCCCATGGGGTCCTCCAGGGTCCATGTCATGAGCCCCAAGGTTTCTGATACACTCAACGGCTCAAAAAAGACCCGCTGCCTGGCCTGGGCATCAAACAGGTAAACATCCCTGGCTCCTGGGGCGGGGATGAAACCTTCCCCCCCCGTAGCGGCGTTACCGTCGATAGCCTGCCCAATACTAATGAGATGCTCTTCATCCTCTGGCACTGGCTTGATGCGCAATTCGT
>JALRAZ010000203.1 GCA_023257935.1 Verrucomicrobiota bacterium | reverse complement strand
AGGGAACAGATCGCTGAGTATTTTGAGTCGCTGCCGGTAGCGGGTTTCCATGTAATCAAGCTCCTGTTCGCTGAACTGGAACAGATAGGGAATATGCTCATTAATGAGCCAGAAAGGTCCTTTGGCGCGTCGTAGTTTCTCCAAACAAAGCAAGTAGCCTGTTCCATCTCTCATGAGGTTACGATTCATGAGGCAGTAGTCATCCATGCCTGAAGGGGCGAAGGAATCACCCACCATGAAAATGGGGTCGTGTCCTTCTTTTTCAACCCATAGCGCCCCATGGTAGAAAGTCTGGCCAGGATAGAAGTGGAAAGTGAAGTCGTATTCATGCCATTTGAGTCGGTCACCGTCCTGCATACCCAGCACCTTGGGTATGGGGTTGCTGGTCATCGCCGGTAGGTGATAGGCCTCAGGGTGAGCGAGCACATCAGCGTATTCGGTTGTGGCGTAGACTGGGCATCCGAATTGTTCGGAAGCCTTTTGAACCATGTCTGAATGATCATCGTGAAAGTGCGTGACGAAAATTCCCTCAACCCGTTCGATGAGGCCGCTTTCAAGGAGCTTGTTGACTTCATCAATGACTGACTGGTAACCACAATCCAGCAGAAAGGCTGCGCCATCCTTGGCAAGGATGAGCCGGCTGGTCGAAAACCCCCTAATCCAGTCGGGAGTCTCGATATGCCTGGCATAGGGCATGAGTTCCAGTTCCATCGCGGTGTCCCCCAGAACTTTTTCCCCACAGATCCGCATCCTTTCCGATTTGAAGTACCAATGGAGCGCGTTGGTTGAAAGATAATTGCGGTAAATCTCCCTGACCCGATGAATGAGTTTATCGATGGCTTCGCTGGGATTTTTGATGATGGGGCCTCGTGCTGGGATGAGCCAGTCTGGGGAAGCGTCGCGGATCATTTCCAGGCTGCTTATGAGTGATCCCAGGCGGCCAGCATACCCGTGATACCCTCCAACCCTAGCTTCTTCAATGGCATCCTGGAGGCTGTAAAGGTCCAGGAGTTTTCCCTCGGCATAAATCAGGTCACCCGTCAGGGCAATCTGTTTTCCATCTACCTGACAGAGGTATGAAACCGAGCCCCGGGTGTAGCCTGGAGTTTCAAGGACTTTCATGGTCAAACCTGGCCACTTGAGTTCTGTGCCATCCTCTACCCATCTGGTGACAGGGATCTGTTTGATCCCCACCTTGGTGGTCTGTTGGCCATAATCGTGAAATCTGCCCGTAGCAAAAGCTTCCCACCAAGTTGAAGGCTTCTCTAGCCAAGGGCGGTCCTTTTCCGGGGCGATGAGGGCAACTGGAGCGTCCCACTTTGTGACCCCAGCGATGAGATCGCGTCTCCCATGGGGTAGAAGCAATGAGGATTTTCCGGCCTGCCAGGCCTCGGCAGCACCACGATAGACAAAGATCCTTTGGTCGCCTGCCTGAATCCAGACCGCATTGATGGGACCAGGTTCAAAGAACAGGTTTGGGGTGAGTGATTCGCCCTGAACCCAAAGGGATTGGCAACATGTCAATAGGCCTACCAATAGGCCACTCGGGAAGGGAAACCTCATGGATTCGCTTTAGTTTAGAATTCGAATGCGTAGACCGTTGTGGAGGCAAAGCGTTCGCCTGGTCTCAGGATGGTGCTGGGGAAACTTGGTTGGTGGACTGAGTCGGGATAGTGCTGGGTTTCAAGGCAAAAGCCTCTTGGGTTACCGGTGTAGAGCTGGACCCCAGGTTGATCGGTGAGGACATGCATGACCCGTCCACTGAGAGGTTCCACGACTTTGGCTGTGGGAACCATCTGATCGCCGCCGTGTCGAATGATGTAATTGTGATCGTAGAGATGAGGTCTTGGCTGGGTTGCGTCGGCCCGCTCACCGATGGGGTGGGGGGTACGAAAATCCAGAGCAGTGCTCTCAACATGGCTAATTTCACCGGTAGGAATCAGATCGGCTCCTGCCACGGTGTAAGTGTCGGCGTGCAGGGTGAGCACATGATCCTCGAACCCTCCGCTCTCAGCGAGGTTGAAGTAGGCGTGGTTGGTCAGATTAATCGGGGTCGCTTTGTCGGTGGTGGCCTCGTAAGCGATTGAAAGGGCATTCTCATCATCCAATCGGTAGGTGACACTCGTCTTCAGGTTTCCCGGAAACCCTTCTTCCCCATCTCGCGCTTCATAAATCAGCTGCACCGCTGCGGCTGAGGTCTCCAAAGGCATGGGGCTTGCTTTCCATGGCACACTGGCAAAGCCTTTGCGCCCACCGTGGATGTGGTTTTGACCAGCGTTTCTGGTGACTTCGTAGCTCACGCCATCTAGCTCGAATGAGGCCCCGGCAATGCGGTTGGCGACGCGGCCAATGACCGATGCAGCAGGAAAACCTTTCAGGTAGGGTTGAAGGGTTTCTTCCCCTTCGATGACATTGATGCGCCCGCCTCCCTTGGTGGGGAGCTCTATCGCCGTCAGCGTGGCACCATAGGTGATGACCCGCGCCTCCATGCCATGACGATTACGCAGGGTAATTTGTTGGATGTGGCTTCCATCCTCCATGGTGCCGAAATGGCGCAGTTCCATTCGGCTGAAGGTTTCGGGTAGTTCGGCGGCTTGGGGGTACATGGGGTTCAAGCTCATGCTCAGTAAAAGCAGGGTGAGGTTCTGAAGTTTATTCATGGGATCAGGTTTAATTCGGATTCGGTCCACGGAGTCTGCCGTGGGTGTGTGGCTTGGCGAATGAGCCCTACATCTCTGGGGGTGATGGCGCTTGCTTCATGCCCCCAGCTTTGTCGGATGTAAGTTAGGATGCTTGCCAGCATCGCATTGTCCAGTGCGGAAAGGGGCGGCATTTCAGCAAGGATCTCTGGCACCGCATACCTTTTGCCCCGGACATGAATGGGGCCCTGTGCTCCTTGAAGCACAATGCGAATCAGGCGGTCAAGCGAACCTGTGACCCACTCGGACTGCCGCAATGGAGGAGCCTGCGCTGCCAGGCCCATACCATCCATGCCATGGCAGCCGCCACAGGCCATCTGGTAATTGCCGGCAGCTGGATGGTTTTCCCGATTGCTCGCGCTCATGGCTGAGGAAGCATTGGACTGACTCACTGCCTGAGCAAAGCTCGGGTGACCTGGCCAGGTAATGTAGGGATCCAGTGCCTCATGCAACAGGTCAATCCATTGCAAGCCAAATGGATCATCCGGCATTGAGGCAAAGGGCGAGCGACTCAGCAGCACTCGATGGTTTCCTCGGCGCTCAAAGGATCGTTTGATGCCATGAAGCATCATCGCCATTTTCCAGTTCTCTGGGTCTCGCGACGCAGCCAGGAATTCGATCATTCCCAGGAGATCGGTGGTATCATGACGTGAGGCGATGGCCTCGCTTAAGGAGCGTATCAGCAGTGAGTGATGGGGCATCGGCACTTGGATGGTTTTCGGGCCAAGCCAATGACTCAGCAGATCCCATTCGTGGCCATCCAGGCTCGATATCAAGGCTTCCCGGAGTAGCCAATGCTCAGAGGCAAGCGAGGCCAATTCGATCAAAGCTTCCAAATCCTCCTGCCAGGGAAGATTCCCCAGGCTCAAGATGATCTGAAAGAGCACCTCTTGTTCGGCCTGAGTGGCCAGTTTCAGGAGGCTGCGAGCAAGTTCCTGAGCGTGATTCGGATGCGAGCGGGCCAGGGATTCCCCAACTCGAATCGCGGCAACCCTCACCTTGCTATCCTTGTGGCGGGTCGCATCCATGACGACCTGCCAGACCCGTGGAGGGAGTGAATCGACTCGGAACGCGAACCTTGAATCGACGGTTTGCAAGGAGGCTGACTTGCCTTGAAGATTGGGCGCCTGTTGGTCCAGGGTGACTAGGAGTCCTTCGAGGGTCCACAAGGCATGCTCGGCACCCGGCCCTGAGGAGGTGTTTTCAATCAGGCTGAGTAGCTTGTCCAGGACCTTGAGATCTCTCTGGGCAATGAGCTGCCTTTGGGCGGTATCTCGTATCCATCCATCATGGTGAATGAGCCCATCCAACCACCCCTGGGGAGACTGCTCAGAGAGTGACTTCTTACGTCTGAGTGGGGTGCCTTCGTGCGTGATCCGATAAAGCCTGCCAAGATGAATGCCTTGGTCCAACCCACGCTTGAGACTCTCTTGCCTCAGGTAATCGGTCATGAACATACCGTATTGAGCAATGCCGCGATACATGTCCAATACCCACAGGGCTCCGTCAGGCCCATGTGCCAAGGCAACAGGTCTGAAACGTTCATCGGTAGAGGCCAGGAACTCACGGTCCGGGTAGGCTGGTGTCGCTTTCAACTCGAGAGGATTTTCGGTAATCAGATTGCGCTTGATCAGATTGGCAGCCGGGTCACACACAAAGGCGTTGCCCTGGGTGTCTTCGGGAAATTGGTCCCCTCGGTAGATGAGCGGGCTACAGGAGGAGGCGAATACATGCAGTCGCCCTGCCTCGTCCAGAACATCTGGAAGGTAACCACGGTTGACAGCTGTATTCATGCGCAGGGTATGCACCTGCTGGTCTGTTGCGATGAACATGTTCAGGCCAGCGGTGGATGGAAAGCTGCTGTGACGTGACATGTAGTTGGGCGGACTCAGGTCACCCAGCAGTTGACTGTTGTTGACGTTGTAGAAAAGCCTGCCATGTTCGTCCTGCGTCATGCCCCACTGGCCTCTTAGTTCAGTGGCTTCCTTTACCCAATGTCCGTCCAAGCATCGATACCTCCAGGGAGATCGACCATTGTAGATCCAGTTATCCATGGCAGGCATGAGGGCATTGGGGGCATGTTCGATATTGCTCCTGCCGTAATCATCATCAATGAGTCTGACCAGGTCGGCGACCCCGTCATCATCCGTATCCATGGCATGCATGAGCCTGTAATCATCCACGTAGAGTAGCCCTTCAGCCAAGGCTAGTACGGCCCTGGGTAGGACCAACTGATCGAGATACACCGTGGCGATGTCCATGACGCCATCCCCATCCTGGTCCATCAGTCGAGAAATCCGGCTGATGGGTGAGCGCTCATCGCGGCCGTCGATATCTAGCATGAAACTACGCATTTCCACCACATAGAGACGCCCTTGGGAATCGAAAGACATCGCAACGGGGTCCTGAATCATCGGTTCGTGGGCTGCCAGCTCCACCCTGTATCCCTGGGGAAGAACCAGTTTATCCATGGAGGCTTGGGGTGAGAGAGGGGGAGACGGCTCAGCCGGTGGCAGGTTCCTCAAGGCGGTTTGCTCATGGCTCATCCCAGCCCCGC
>JALRAZ010000199.1 GCA_023257935.1 Verrucomicrobiota bacterium | reverse complement strand
AAAAGAAAATCAGGGGCATGAGCGACGATGACCCCGCCGTTAGCGAAGACCATGGAGGTGGGCACGTTGAGGCCTTCGGCAAAGACCTTGACCGTGTCACAGCGGCCATCGCCATTGGTATCCTCAAGGATCTTGATGCGGTCCCGACCCTGGCGATCGGAGGTCAATTCATTGGGGTAGTCCACCGTCTCAGCCACCCAGAGACGCCCGCGGTGATCCCAAGCCATGCAGATGGGGTTGATGATGTCTGGTTCACTGGCAAAGAGCTCCAGTCGGAATCCTACAGGCACGCGCGTGTGCTGCATGCTCTCCTCAGGAGAAAGTGGAAGCTGGTAGGGAAGCGGCTCAGGGCGGCGCTCGTAGTTGGGAATATGATCGCGCTTCTCGTAGGTCAGCGGGGTGCGGTCCTTGAGGAAGTCCCGGTAACTGGTCAGACGTGACTCACCCACCGACCAGAGAATGCCCTTGCGAATCAAATCGTGAAAGGCGTCCTTCTCCCAGACCCGGTGATCATGACCCGAGGCGGTGTAGAAAACCCTTCCCTCACCCTGCTGGCGGATCCAGGTCCATGGTTCGGGTTCGGTGATGTTGTCCTGAGCAGCCACCTCACGTACCTGGAGCACCGTCCTGCCTTCGGGGTTATGGTTGGAGTGCACATAGGTTTCATCCCAGGCCTCCAGTGCCGGCACATCCCGGATAGCCACATGGTCAGGACGGATGGTCAGGGGCGTGAAAACGGCCGTGCGGTGGTGCGCAAAGCGGCCACCCACCAGTTGATCAAACCCCGGTTCGTTGGCAAAGCACCAGCTGGCACAGTGAATGGGTAGGAAGCCGTGCCCACTCTCCACAAACTGAAGCAGGTTAGCCCACTGAGTCGGGGTGATTTCTCCATGGTTGGCGTAGAGCAAAAGCGCATCAAAGCGATTGAGGTAATCAGCATTGCCCAATGCCTCCTCAACCGAAGTGACATAATCAAAGTAGATCGCCTCGCGCCCCAGGGCCTTGGCCAGCATCGGGTAGTAGGTGTTGGACGGGTGATGGGTGGCATCGTGGCCAAGAAAAAGAACCCGGATGGGGCCGTTTTGAGCAGCCTGAGCCGAAGGGTTTGCGAGGATACCCTGTAGCGCCAGGATCAAAGCTGGGATCAGATGACGTAAGTTCATGTGCATCGGTCATTAAGTTACGGGCAACCCACGAAGGCGTTCGCTCATGCCGCCCATGAGGGCAGCGAGGTAAAGCATTTTAAGATCACCTGAAGATATAAATGACTGATGATAAAAAGGATGACAATGCCTTTCTTCAAGCAAGGAGCCATCCTTGAACCAGGTTTGCACAGAGCCTGACCACCCTTTTCCAACAATCGATTAGGGACTTAGCCGTTGAAGCCTGGATCAAATGAGCCGCTCTCGTTGCGGTGGGCACACTAGGCACTGACTGAACAAGGCCGCAACCAGTTAGCCTAAGGAAACCTGGATGCTTGCCTCAGGCTAACTATGGTAGGAAGAAGATCGGCGATGGAACCGAGCCAGATAAGCGGCCTAGATCA
>JALRAZ010000180.1 GCA_023257935.1 Verrucomicrobiota bacterium | reverse complement strand
GTTCTACCGCACTGACAAGGATGATGATGCCTACGTGATCACCAAGGACGAGCTGGATCAGAAGATTGCTGAGACGGTCTCCCTGGGGGGCAACCAGATCCTCATGCAGGGAGGGCACCATCCTTCTCTGACTTTGGATTGGTATCTGGACATCCTCGCCCACATCAAGGCTCGCTTCCCCCAAGTCAACATCCATGCCTTCAGTCCCAGTGAATTCATTCACTTCCAGAAAGTGTTTGATCTCCCCATGGAGGAGCTCCTTCGTCAATTCAAGGAGGCTGGCCTGGGATCGATCCCTGGCGGGGGTGGGGAAATCCTTGTGGATCGTGTGCGTCAACGCATCGCTCCTCTCAAGGCCATGAGTGATGAATGGCTGGGGGTGATGGATGTGGCCCACCGTCTGGGGCTCAACTCCTCGGCGACCATGATGTTTGGGCATGTGGAGACCGTGGAGGAGCGCATCGAACACCTCGAGCGGGTGCGGGCTCAGCAGGACGCGACGGGTGGATTCACCGCTTTCATTGCTTGGACTTTTCAGCCTGAAAACACGCGTTTGAAGGCGCCTAGTGTGGGAGCGCACGAATACCTTCGCATGCAGGCCTTGAGCCGTATCTACTTGGACAACATTCCCAATATCCAGAGTTCCTGGGTGACTCAGGGCCTCGAGGTGGGTCAGGTCGCCTTGACCTACGGTGCCAATGATCTGGGGAGCATCATGATTGAGGAGAACGTGGTCAGCAAGGCTGGCACCACCTTCCAGATGACGGTGGCGGACATGCATCGCCTGATCAAGGACCTTGGCTACGAACCCCGACAACGCGACAATTGGTATCAGCTGGTTGCCTAAGGTGGGCATGGAAGTTAGCGCCCAAGGGCTCTTGGATCAGCTCTCTTTAGTATTGCTAAACTGTCAAAAACGTATTACTTTTTTTGTATGTCGACTGTCACAGTCAAGCTAAGCGACAAGGAGTCTCTGTTTCTAAAGTCCGAGGCCAATCGACGAAACACCACGCAATCTGCCATCCTGCGCGAGGGTTTGAGTGCCTTATTTAGAGAGTCATCAGCTCACACTCTGGCTGACCGCGCGCGGGATCTCATTGGTGGTTCGGTTGGGCCTGAAGATCTATCGACTGCCACCAAGTACCTCGAAGGGTATGGCAACAACCACCCTAGTTGATTCAGGTCCTATCGTTGCCCTGATCAACCAACGCGATTCCTTTCACGCTTGGTGTGTTTCTCGGCTTGAAACCCTCACCGACCCACTCCTGACATGTGATGCGGTCCTATCAGAGGCTTTTTATCTGCTCAAACGGCACACAAGTGATGGACCAAGGCGGCTGACTGAGATGATCCACCGTGAGATCCTTGTATCAGATTTCGCATTGAAATCAGTTGCCCCAAGGGTCATGGATTTACTGAAGAAATATCAGGATCTTCCCACTTCTTTTGCTGATGCCTGCCTGGTTGCCATGGCTGAGCGGCACGATGATGCGAAGATCTGGACCCTCGACAGTGACTTCCGTATCTATCGCAGGCATGATCGTCGAGTGATCCCCCTAATCATACCTGATCGTTGATCCCATCCTATTGAAGTTTTTGCTGGCTTTGGGTTGGCTTGTCGGGTCTTACCATTCAGGCTCAAGTCTCAAATCTGGTCCCTTGTCTCGACAAAAAGTAACTGTTCTGATTTTGACTTTATCTTATCGCCTTGACCACCTATGTTGAACGACTTTTGAAGAAGGCAGCTGCATGGCCCTCAAGAAACCTGACATTGAAATCTACGACACGACCCTGAGGGATGGTACTCAGGGTGAAGGCATCAACTTTTCGGTGGCTGACAAAATCCGTCTGGCCGAACGATTCGACGCCTTTGGCATCCACTACATTGAAGGGGGTTGGCCTGGCTCCAATCCCAGAGATATTGAATTCTTTCAGCAAGCTGCCAAGAAGCGCTGGAAACACTCCCGGATTGCTGCCTTTGGCTCTACCCGCCGCAAGAAGATTGCGGTGGAAGAGGATCCTCAGGTGGCCCTTTTGCTGGAGGCCAAGACCCCTGTGGTGACCATTTTTGGTAAGACCTGGCTGCTGCACGTTAAGGAGGTGCTGCGTACGACCCCGGATGAAAACATAGCGATGATTGCTGATACCGTCGCCTACCTCAAATCCAAGGGGCGTCAGGTGTTCTACGATGCGGAGCATGCCTTTGACGGCTACAAGGACAAACCCGAGTATGCCATGGCTACCTGGGTGGCAGCGGCCAAAGCTGGCGCGGATGCGGTGGTGCTCTGTGACACCAATGGCGGCTCCCTG
>JALRAZ010000179.1 GCA_023257935.1 Verrucomicrobiota bacterium | reverse complement strand
GAGGACGGATCCTAAAACCACTGAAACTCTAACTGGACTTGCAGAGAGTGTCGGCATGACTGCCGTCCGGGTGCGGGATACGCCAGGATTTATCGTGAACCAAATTGGGCGCGCTTATCCGATTGAGTCGGCCCACCTTGTCTCTGAAGGGGTTGCGAGTTATCAAGAGGTTGATGTGATCCTCAAGGAGCAGGCTGGTTTCAAAATGGGCCCATTTGAGTTGATGGATCTTACGGGTTTGGATGTGACGCAGCCAGTGACGGAGATTTTATTCCGTGAACACTTCGGTGAGCCCCGATATCGTCCATCGGTGATGATGAGTTTACGGCGAGATGCGGGGTTGCTCGGACGGAAGGCTTCGCAGGGTTTCTACTCTTATGAGGCGGGACGACCGATAAGCCAGTCGCCACATTCAACGGAAGTTTTGCCGAACCAATTACTCCCTGAAACCGTATGGATTGCCGCAGCAGACTCAGTGGGATACCAATGGTTAGAGCAGTTAGTGATTAAAAGTGGTGTCACATTAGAAGTGACACCATCGCCCTCTGAAAAAGCACTTATTCTTTTGGCTCCGCTGGGGGAAGACACCACAGCGATTGTGAGCCGACTCGGAGTTCCCGCCTCTCGGGCTGTCGCAATTGATACTTTTATGCCATCGGCGCAGAGACTGGTGTTGATGCCTAGCATTCTGACTAAGTCTGAAGCGATCGGGCAGGCATGTGCTCTGTTGGGAACAGGCAATAAACCCGCTAGCATTATCGGCGAAAGCATGGGATTTGTCGTGCAACGGGTGTTGGCCCTTATGGTCAACACGGCCTGTCACTTGGCGCAACAAGGTGTTTCCGATCCTGTCAGCATCGATCGCGCTACTCGAATTGCTTTGGGCTATCCATGTGGTCCACTGGAATGGGGAGATGAGATTGGCGCGGACCGCATCTTGACTGTCTTACAAACATTGAGCTCGCTCAGTATGGACCCTCGATACCGACCCAGCGCGTGGTTGCGTAGGCGAGTGCAGCTTGGTTTATCGCTCTTATCGGAGGAACCTCGGAGAAACCTATGGCAAAGCTAGACAATGCTTGGATATTTGATGGCGCTCGTTCTCCGTTCGGACGACACGCTGGGGCGCTTTCTTCTGTGCGACCCGATGACTTGATGGCTATGACTGCAAACGCCCTTCTTAGCCGGCACCCTCAAGTTGTCAAACACCTTGAAGACGTTTATTTGGGCTGTGCCAACCAGGCAGGGGAGGATAGCCGGTGCATCGCTAAACATGTTGGCCTCCTTGCCGGATTGCCCGTCGAATCTGCTGGCGTGGTATTTCAACGTAACTGTGGAAGCGGCCTTCAGGCGGTTGTATCGGCTGCGCACGCGTTACAGGTTGGGGAGGCTAACGCACTTCTCGTCGGAGGGGTCGAAAGCATGAGTCGGGCTCCCATAGTTATGTCAAAGGCGGAGTCGGCCTACTCGAAGGAGCAACGAATTTTTGATTCAGCCTTGGGGGCGCGCTTTCCGAATTCAAAAATTGAGTTGCAATTTGGTGCAGACACTATGCCCCAGACTGCGGATAACCTAGCGTTACAGTTTGGTCTCACGCGTGAGCGTTGCGACGCATTTGCTTTTCGGTCACAGCGTCGTACAGAGAGCGCCCGGAGTAGTGGTCGGTTAGCACGGGAAATTATTCCCCTTCGACTGCAGCCACGTCGAGGCGACCCAGTTGATGTGCTTTTGGATGAGCATCCTCGTCCTGATATCACCGAGGAGTCTCTGGCGAAGCTACGACCACTATTTTCCGGCGGCGTGACTACCGCTGGCAATGCTTCTGGCATCAATGATGGTGCGGTGGGACTTCTCATGGGCTCTGTCTCGGCCGGTGAAAAATTTGGAATTCAACCCATGGGCAGAGTTATTGCATCGGCCAGCGTGGGGGTGGAGCCCCGTATCATGGGCTACGGCCCTGTTCCCGCAAGTCAAAAGGCGCTTGCCCGAGCCGGTTTGAACATTCGAGATATGGATGTCATAGAGATAAATGAGGCGTTCGCTGCGCAGGTTTTAGCCTGCGTTGACGGGCTGGATCTCGCTGAGACGGATGACCGACTGAATCCAAATGGTGGTGCCATCGCCCTTGGTCACCCTCTTGGGGCCTCAGGGCCGCGTTTGGTTCTAACCGCCCTGCACGAACTGCGGGAGCGCGGTGGAAGATACGCCCTCGTTTCAATGTGCATAGGCGTTGGTCAGGGTATAGCTGTCGTGCTGGAGCGCACATCTTGACCTCCCTGAGGGCGCTTCTTGAGCCACGGTCTGTTGCCATCATTGGGGCGTCTTCAGACTTTAACAAGTTAAACGGTAGGCCGATTCGTAATCTTTTGGACAAGGGCTATACAGGGGCAATCTACCCTGTTAATCCAAAGTACGAGATGGTTGGACCCTTAACCTGTTATCCAAATATTGAAGCCATTCCGGGTCCGATTGACATGGCTGTTGTCATCCTCCCCGCACCTGCCGTTGAGCGATGTTTACGTGAGCTGGCTGCAGTCGGAACAAAAGTTGCAGTCGTATTTTCATCCGGGTTCGGGGAGGCGGGTGCTGCTGGCAAGGCCATGGAGGCTGCGTTGGTCGAAGTGGCAAGAGAGACCGGTATCCGCCTGTGTGGTCCGAATTGCTTGGGGGTCGTTAATGCCTTCGATGGCATGTTAGCGACATTTAGCCAGTACGCTGACGGCGCAAACCTTCCGGGTCCCATAGGCTTCGTTACGCAGTCGGGTGCTTTTGGAACGGCAATTGCAGCGCTCTGCCGGCAGCGACATCTTGGTCTGGGCTTTTTTGTAAATACTGGCAATGAAGCTGATATTGATTTTGTAGAGACTATGTCTTGCATGATGGAGGACCCTCGGATTCGGGTTTGCACCGGATACCTTGAGGGTCTCAAGGATGGGAATGGTTGGATGCGGTTGGGAGAAAAGTCCCGTACCTTAAGAAAGCCCTTGGTGGTTATGAAGGTTGGTCGCTCTGAGGCTGGGTCTAGGGCAGTTGCCTCTCACACTGGATCTCTTGCGGGTGAAGACGTTGTTTTTGATTCCGTGACTCGGCAGGCCGGCATCCTGAGAGCCAGAAACGAAGAACACATGCTTGACCTCGCTCAAGTCCTCGCATTGTGTCCACCTGCCGAGGGTTGGGGTGTAGCGATTGCTTCCCAATCTGGTGGTGCTGGGGTACAGGCGGCAGACCGCGCAATTGAACTAGGTTTGGAGGTGCCGGTCCTCGGTCGGGACACCCAGGTCAGAATTAACCAGTGCCTTCCGGGGTTTGGTGTCGCTACCAATCCCGTGGATGTGACGGGGCAGTTCGTAGCGCAACCAGCAATTTTGCGCGACAGCGTCAGGATCATGCTCGAGGACTCCCGGATCCACATGGGGATGATCTGGATCGAGTTAATGCACAAAAATGTTGATCTCCTGGCTGGCGTCTTTGAAGAAATCCAAGGGTCTACCAAGAAACCCTTTGTCGTTGCCTGGCTAGGGGCACCGGAGGACGCAGTCAAACGTCTCGCTGAGTTGGGTATTCCGCTGTTGCGAAGCGGGGAAGCCGCCATTGAAGCCCTGGCTGGTCTTGCATTGGTCAGTCAGTGGCAGCGTGAGTTACCGCATGAACACAAAGGCCTCGAGTTAGGTGTACTCCCCAACAGAGCTGATGGGCTGATCTCAAGTCTTGAGGCCATGGAGTGGCTTGGTCACTTTGGGGTTCCATTTCCTCCGACGATTTTGGTGCGTAGTCGGGGTGAGGCTCAAAAGGTTCAGGGCAAATTCGGAGGGGCTGTGGCGCTCAAGATTGAGTCACCAAATATCCCTCATAAGACAGATGTCGGTGGGGTGAGACTAGCGCTTTCAAATAGGGGGGCGGTTGGCGATGCGTATGACCGCATCATTCAGGACGTTATGAGTAACTCTCCAAACGCTGAGATTGATGGCGTATTGGTCCAGTTGATGGCCCAGCCTGGCGTGGAGTGTGTGGTGGGATTAATTCAGGATCCGATTTTCGGGCCAGTGGTTATGGTTGGGCTAGGTGGAGTATGGATCGACCTCATGGAGGATGTTGCATTTGCTCGGTGTCCGATTTCTAGTCGGGAGGCTCATTCACTAATACAGGGGTTACGCGGAGCAAAATTACTCAACGGTTACAGAGGGCATCCGCCATCTGACGTTCAAGCCCTTTCCGTGATGGTGAGTCGAGTCAGCGCTATAGGGACGGCATTGGGTGATCGACTCGGCGAACTCGACCTCAACCCGGTATTGGTTCACACGCATGGTGTTACCGCGGTGGATGTCGTTCTGACGCTCCGGGGGTGTGAAGCTTGAGTCTAATTGAGCGGGAATTTTTCACTTTTGGGTGTACCCGTCTATGGCTTAATCGACCAGATGCCCGAAATTCTCTCAGCCAGGGGATGCGCGAGGAACTTATCGAGGCTCTTCTTCTGGCTGACCAAGATTCAAAAACCGCGGTCATATTAATCCAGGGGAGGGGAGGTCACTTTTGTGCTGGCGGCGACCTCCTGGAATTCTCAGAGGATACCCCCGAGCGTTTGCGTGAGAGGGATGCAGGGAAACTGTGGGTCGCGCTCAATTCGGTTCGTAAACCCCTCATTGCGGCGGTTCATGGAGCTGCACTCGGTGCTGGATGTGAGTTGGCACTTTGCGCCGATCTCTTGATCGCAGAGTCAGATGCAGAGTTTGGGCAGCCCGAGGTGGGCTGGGGTCTGATTCCGGGGGGCGGAGCGACGCAACGCCTGGTCCACCGACTCGGATACCCGAGGGCTGCCCTTATGATTATGGGCGGATTGCGTTACACGGCTGACGAGATGGGGCACACGGGCCTCGTCTCGGCGGTTGTTCAAAGTGGAAACCTCGATAGGCACGCACTTGAGATTGCGGCGCTCCTTTGCAGCAGATCGAGCTCGGCCTTGGAGCTTGCCAAGAAGTGTTTACGAGCTGCCGAGACACTTTCTCTGCCCGAGGGCTTGAGGCATCAGCCCCCCGTTCGGAGTCGATGCGCAGGGCTTTTTTCCCGCTCCGAGCCTGATCCGCTCCCTCGGTGTGCGTGAAGCGCGTCCCCCCGCGATCACCATAGGTGCTGGGTGCCCAGCCCTGAGGACGGTCCGCCTCGGTAGTCTCGAGAGCGGAGTTAGGCATGATATTGTCTCCGAGCCGGGTCTTGAACAGCGCGATGCCTTGGTGGCGAGCAGCCGTCTTCAGGGCCAGCGACAGCCACTCATCTTGCTGGTTGATCTTGTCCTGAAACAGGCGGGGGATGGCCATCTTGAGGGTCGCGTTTTCGGGAAAATGAGCCATCTTGACGAAGGCCTCTCGACGCAGGGCCAGGTCCTCTGCCGTCACCACAGCCGTGTCGAAGAACAGCTGTAAATCCTGCTCGGACTCACCCAAGGCCCGCACCGCATTGCGACGTAGCTCCGCGTTGGGGCTCAGCAAGGCGGCTTGATGGATTTCCCGGTCCAGGCTTCCCAGTGCCTTGAGGATCCAAAAAGCATGCAGCGAGGACACCGAATCACCCGCGACGCGTCGGCGCAGGGCATCCACCACCTCGGTGGCCTTGCGCTCCACCAGCAGGCGTTGGGCGGTCAGACGCCAGAACAGGTTGTCATCCTCCAGCACCTCAACTAAAGCCGTGGAAGCAGCCCCATCCAGGGACACAATGCTTGGCCTGTCATCAGCCCCTTCCCACACCAGCCGGTAGATACGACCATGCTGACGATCGCGGTTAGGGTTGACATGCGCGTTGCCCTTGCCCGTTTGGGCCTCGTAGCCTCCTCGACCACGGTTGGGCGTGGGGTTGTGCTGGATGATGAAGTTATACCAATCAGCAATCCAGAGGTGGCCATCGGGGCCCACCTCGGCCGCAACCGGGGAAAACCATTCATCAGCACTCGCAATGAGGGAGGAACGATTGAGGGCCTTGTAGCCCGATCCATCGGGCACATGCTGATACATGCCCAGGAGGTTGCCGGTAGGCCCGCCGATGAAGGCCATGGTATCCTGCCAGGCAGGTGGGAAGGCACTGGAGGTAGCCAGGGCATAGCCAGCCCCAGCGGTGTAGCGCCCGAAAGCATCCACCTGACGGATGTTGGGGGTGATCGGGTGAAAGGATGGATCCTCGGTGATCATCTTAGCTGTGATACCCGGGCTGCCCTGATAAGCGGTCGCGGGGAAGGCACAGAAAAAGGCTGGGTTGTTATTGGCAGTGGAACCGAAAACCTCCCCCGATCGGTTGAAGCCCAAACCCCAGGTGTTGTTGTTGAACTGATGGAGGAACTGCACCTGACTCCCGTCGGGGCGCATGTTGAACACCCCATTGCCAAAGCGAACGTCCTCATCGCCCTGCCTGCCGCGGTAACCAGAGTAACCCACCGTGCCCCAGATGTGGTTGTCCAAACCGTAACGCAGGTTGGAAGGCCCGGCATGGGTGTCGGCGACTCCCCAACCCGTGTTGAGCACTTCCCTGACATCAGCCACGTCGTCTCCATTGGTATCTTGGAGAAAAAGAAAATCAGGGGCATGCGCCACGATGACCCCGCCGTTAGCGAAGACCATGGAGGTGGGCACGTTGAGGCCTTCGGCAAAGACCTTGACC
>JALRAZ010000134.1 GCA_023257935.1 Verrucomicrobiota bacterium | reverse complement strand
ACGCTCTTGGGCCTGACGCCCAAGGGCGTTTTTTATCGCCTGCATCAGCTCAGTCCTACCAGGAAGTCTGCAAGGAGTGCTTGATGTGGGGCTCCAACAAATCTGCCTCGAGCAGGAAGGCATCATGCCCCTTCTCAGAATGAATCGTAATATGCCGGCAGTCCACGCCGTGATCTTTGAGCATGCGTGCCATCTGAACTTGCTCCTCAGGATAGAAGCAGACATCGGAATCAACACTGAAAATCATGTATTTCTGATGCGAGCATGCTTCCATCATCGAAGCGATGTCCTGCTTGCCAGACGCCTCGAGCAAGTCAAAGCGCAACCATGCCTCACACAACCTGATGTAGGTGTTGGCATCAAAACGCCGGACAAATTTCAAACCCTGGTGGAGTAAGTAGGACTCAATGGGTTGGCTGAAACGATAGTGCTTGAACCAGTCCACCGAAGGCTGAATGACTTCATCCCGCGCTCGGTCCTCCATGGTTGAGAGGGACACATAGTTCTTGTGCGCAATCATCCGTGCCAAGGCCAGGCCCTGCTCAGGATAAGGGCCATCGTAGTAATCCCCCCCTTTGAAGTGGGCATCGCACTCAATGGCACAGATCTGCTCGAAATTGTTGATGCGATGCAAGGTGGTGGCATAAAAGCTCGTGGCCATGGGAATCACCACGGACACGCGATTGGGATAGCGCACGGCAAAGGCAACACAATTCATCCCTCCCATGGAGCCTCCTACCACAGCGTGAACCCGTTCGATACCCAGGGCATCCAGCAGGCGGGCCTGAGTATCCACGATATCGCTGATGGCAATGCTCGGGAAGCGCGAGCCGTAAGGCTGACCGGTGGCGGGATCCAGAGAGGCGGGCCCTGTGCTGCCGTAGCATCCTCCGAGGTAGTTGGCGCAGATCACAAAAAATCGACTGGTGTCCAGCGCCTTACCTGGCCCTACAAAATCGTGCCACCAACCGGTCTGGCAATCTTCGGTCCAGAAACGGCCACTTGCCCCGGCAGCCTCAACCTGTTGGTTGTCTCCGGCGGCATGCTGGCTTCCACTCAAGGCATGAAACAGGAGGATGGCGTTGTCCTTGGCAGCGTTGAGTTCTCCATAGGCCTCGTAAGCAAGGGTGACCTCAGAAAGGGATTCACCATTGAGCAGGACCAAAGGCTGATCCGGCGTTGCCACCTGGATAAATTGAGACTGAACCTTTTCCATGAACCGATGACTGCGAGGCGACTCCAGTTTGGCAGAGCCCTTGATGTTCCTCCTGTGTCAAGGCGAGATCCTTCCATGGAAGGATCCTCAAAGCAAGAAGCGATCGAGACCGAAGTCTCGATCGCTTCTTGTGAAAAAATACTGAATTAGACCGAAGCCTTGATCGCCTGATCCACGTCTTCGATGATATCCTGGATATTCTCAATCCCTACCGAGAGTCGAACCAGCTCAGGTGTGATCCCGCCAGCAAGCTGGGCTTCAGCAGGCAGCTGAGAGTGCGTGGTGGTCGCTGGGTGAATGGCCAGGCTCTTGGCATCTCCCACGTTAGCCAGATGAGAGAAGAGCTTGCAGTTCTCAATGAACTTGCTGCCAGCTTCCTTACCACCCTTGATACCAAAGACCACCATGGAACCACCCTTGCCTCCCAAGTATTTGTCTGCAAGCGCGTTGTTCTTGTCCCCCTCGAGGCTTGGGTAGCGGACCCAGTCCACGCCAGGATGGTCCTTGAGGTGCTTGGCCAGAGCCAGTGCGTTGTCGCAGTGACGTTCCATGCGCAGAGGTAAGGTCTCGATGCCTTGCAGGAAGTTCCAGGCATTGTCAGGGCTGATGCAGGAACCCAAGTTGCGAAGGGGGATCACCCGCATGCGCAAGATGTAGGCCAGTGGGCTGAGGTCACCGAGATCATGAGCCCAACGCACACCATGGTAGCTGGCCTCAGGCTCGGTCATCAGAGGGAATTTGTCTGACTTCCAGTCGAATTTACCCGAATCCACCACGATGCCACCAATCCCGTTGCCATGGCCTCCAAGCCACTTGGTCAACGAGTGAATGACAATGTCAGCCCCATGATCGATGGGTCGCTGAAGGTAAGGGGTAGAAAAAGTAGCGTCAACAATCAGGGGCAATCCGTGATCGTGAGCGATCTTGGCGATCGCTTCGATGTCGGCAACATCCAAGCCGGGATTGCTAACCGTCTCGCAGAAAAGGAGCTTTGTCTTGGGGGTGATGGCCTTGGCAAAGTTTTCAGGATCGTTGGAATCAACAAAATTTGTCTTGATGTTGAATTGCGGCAGGATGTCGTTGAATTGGGTGAAAGTCCCACCGTAGAGGTTGTTGGCCGAGACGATTTCATCCCCTGCCTGACAGAGATTGATCACCGAATAGAAAATAGCGCTGGTCCCAGAGGAGAGCGCGAGGGCGGCCGCACCGTTATCCAGGGCAGCCACACGCTGCTCCAGCACGTCTTGAGTTGGGTTCATCAGACGGGTGTAGATGTTCCCAAGTTCCTTGAGCGCAAACAGGTTGGCAGCGTGCTCAGTATCGCGGAACACAAAGGAGCTGGTGCGATAAACTGGCACGGCACGCGAGTGAGTGGCGATATCGGGCGTGTGCCCACCATGCAAACAGATAGTCTCCAATTTCATAAGCTAAAGGGCGGAGTGTAGGGTGCCTGCCCCAAAGACACAACAAAGATTATGACAACAATTCAGCCACCTTTTGGTCGATGCCAGCGGGGTTTTTCATCAACGATTCCCCAACCAAGATGGCTCCGGCCCCTCCCGCATGCACCTGATGGACATCTTCGGCTCGATCCAGCCCACTCTCAGCAACCAGCAGGGCCCCCTCGGGCTTGCCAAGCTGCTGCCACAGAGAGGCCACTCGGCATGTGGTCGACAAATCAACCGAAAAGTCCTTGAGGTTGCGGTTGTTGACCCCTACCAGCGTCGCACCGATGCCCAGGGCTCGCTTGAGCTCCTCTTCGTCGTGCACTTCCACCAAAGCCGCAAGCCCAGCCTGGGTCGCACGCTGGTGGAGTGCGTCCAGTCGCGCATCATCCAGCATGGCGACGATCAGCAAGATCGCATCAGCCCCATAGTCGATAGCTTGATCAATCTGGCGGGGGTCCAGGATGAAATCCTTACGCAACAGAGGCAGTGAAACCACCTCTCGAATGCGCTTGAGATAATCCAACGATCCCTGAAAGTAGCTTTCATCGGTCAGCACAGACAAGCATGAGGCACCGGCTTGCTCATAGGAGCGAGCAATGGCCTCAGGATCGAAATTCGGACAAATCACCCCTTTTGAGGGTGATGCTTTTTTGACTTCCGCAATCAAGGCGACCCTGCCTCTTGCAGGGCTTCGTAGCGCAGCCATGAAATCTCGATGCCCGCGCTGCAGGAGGCGATCCTTCAAGGCCTCCACAGTGGCCTGGTGGGAAGCCAGTTGATCCACCTCTTCCTGCTTGGTCAGAGCGATACGATCGAGGATGTTCACCCTTCACCCTCCTCGCTGACGCCGGAAAGCTTCTTGGTCGGGCAGCCAGCACGCAACCAACCGTTGACAAAGGCATCCAGGTCACCATCCATGATCCCCTGCACATCGCTTGACTCCACCGCTGTCCGAAGGTCCTTGACCATGCGATAAGGCTGGAAGACGTAACTTCGGATCTGGTTTCCCCAGGAAACACTTCCTTTTTCGCCATAAAAACGCTCCATCTCCTTTTTGGCCTGATCCTGTTGCAGAGCAAAAATCCTCGAAAGCAAGAGGTTCATGGCAGTAGCCCGATTCTGATGCTGGGAGCGCTGGGCCTGGCTTGCCACAGAAATACCCGTGGGGATGTGTGTGATCCTTACCGCGGTCTCCACCTTGTTCACATTCTGACCTCCCTTGCCCCCGGAACGGAAAGTGTCCACGCGAAATTCAGTGGGCGGAAGTGTTTCCTGCTCAGCTTCGGGAATCTCAGCGATCACATCCACACTGGCAAAACTGGTGTGACGGCGCTTGTTGGAGTCAAACGGAGAAATACGCACCAGCCGATGAACCCCACGCTCGGCTTTGCAAAATCCATAGGCGTTGTCACCGCTGATCATCATCACCACGCTCTTGATGCCCGCAGAATCTCCCTCAAGCACGTCGGTGACCTCCACATTCCAGCCCCGAGACTCAGCCCAGCGCTGATACATGCGCATGAGCATATCTGCCCAGTCGCACGATTCAGTCCCCCCTGCACCGGCATTGATGCTCAGGAT
>JALRAZ010000549.1 GCA_023257935.1 Verrucomicrobiota bacterium | reverse complement strand
TGAGCCACGATGTGCAGCTTGATCACCACTTCATCACGAATCAGATCATCAGCTCGCCCTGGGTATTGGATACCAAAATCAAAACGCTTGATGAAAAACTCAGCATCCACTTTGACCGATTCTTCGGAGACTTCGATGCTGGCTGGGAAGGTGATGGTCTTAGTCACACCATGAAGGGTGAGTTGACCGGTCACCTGGTGACCTTGCTCATCCTTGGCCAGAGCGGTGGAAACAAAAGAGGCTGATGGAAAGGCTGGCACATTGAAAAAATCCTCATTCTTGAGGTGTCCGGTGAGGCGATCGCTATCAGACCAGGTGGAGTCCATGTCGATCTCGACTCGAGTAGCCTCTGGAACCAACTGACCACCGGAGACCTGCAGGGAGGCGGTGAAAGCCTTGAAGCCACCTTCGTGGCTCCCAGTCACCTTGGAACCCACAAAGCCGATAGTCGATTCGTCTGATGCGACAAAGGTCCGAGCATCCTCCGAAGGCTGGTTGCCGACAGCAGCTACCTGTTCAGCAAGCTGCTGAGCCTCTTCCACCTTGGCTTCGGCGACATCATCGGCAGGGTTGGAACAACCCGCCCAGACGATAAGAGTGAGGAGGGCGCTCGCGCGAAGAGCCTTCGAAAAGGCAGGGATCTTTTCAGCTTTCATGATGATTGATTTTCAGAGGTTTACGCAGGTTAACTTGCACGCACCACTCCCTACCTGTCAAGCGACTCCCGCGCGGCAGATGGCCATCTTGAGACTGGTCATCAAATTGAAAACTTGATAGTTATTATTCCGCTCACCCCATCTATTTTTGACACCATGAATCCTTCACGTCGCCATTTTATCAAACAAGGTGCCTCCATGGCCGCAGCCTTTCCCTTCATCCTGCCATCCCACATTTGGTCCGCGCCAGTCCAACCCAATGATCGCATACGGATGGGTTTCATCGGCATGGGCAAACAGAATCAAGGTTTGCTAGGGCACTTCATGCGTCTGAAGGATGCCGAAGCGGTGGCCGTCTGTGATGTAGATACCAACCGGCGCAAGCACGCCCGGCAGCGCGTTGAGAAGCACTATGAGGCGCAACAAAACACGGGTTCATTCAAGGGTTGTGAGGATTACAATGACTATCAGGATTTGCTTGCCCGTTCTGATATTGATGCGGTTTGCATTGCGACTCCAGACCACTGGCATGCTCTCATGTCAGTGCATGCAGCTCGAGCCAAGAAGGATATCTATTGTGAGAAACCGCTTTGTCAGTCCATCAGGGAAGCACGACGCATGGTCAGTGCTGTGCGAACCCATCAACGAGTGTTTCAGACAGGAAGCATGCAGCGTTCCTCCGAGGAATTTCGTGTGGCCTGCGAGTTAGTACGCAACGGCATCATCGGCCCCATCACTCGCGTTGAGGTGGCCGTCGGCGGTCCGGCCAAACCATGTGATCTGCCCGAAGAAGCTATGGAACCTGGACTGGACTGGGATCGCTGGCTTGGGCCGGCCCCCCAACGCCCCTACAACGCCACCCTCAGCCCGCGGGGGATGCACAACCACTTCCCAGCCTGGAGAAATTATCGCGAGTATGGCGGCGGGGGCGTCACGGACTGGGGAGCCCATCACTTTGATATCGCTCAGTGGGGGCTGGGAATGGATCAGGAAGGCCCTCGACGCATCGAGCCTTCAAAGGATCCACAAACCGGGCATGGAGTACGCCTCGTTTACCAAAATGGCGTGGAAATGATTCATAGCGAAGGCAACGGAGTCACTTTCCATGGCAAGGAGGGCAAAGTACAGGTCAACCGAGGCCAGTTTGCATTCTGGCTAGGCGACAAGCAGATCGCTTCGGATCGCAAGCAATGCCGTGAAGTTGAGCAAAATTACCTGGCCAATGCCAAGGTACGACTCTATCGATCCTCAGATCACAAGCAGGATTTCCTGGATTGCGTGCGCCACCGAACAAGGCCCATAGCCGATGTTGAAATCGGGGCGCGTACCGTCACCATCTGTCACTTGGTGAACCTGGCCTACTACCATGGTCAAACCATGCAGTGGAATGCTCACAGGGAACAGTTCATCAAGGGTAAGGGAGATCCTTCCTGGCTGGATGTCGCCCACCGCGCGCCCTATCGCTTTGGTTGATGGATCACTTTAGCCATTGGGATGCCGGTGGCTCGCAGAAAGCCGCGGTAGCATCCTACTCAAGGAGTGAAGACGTGAGGCTGGGTTTGGCTGAAAGCCTTCCAAACGAGCTCCAGGGTGGCTGCTTGCTGCATCCCAGAATGGATGAGAAGACCGTAGCGTAACTGAAGACTTTCTCCCTGCTTGAGCTTGCGCTCGCCATCGAAGGTCAAACATGCCCCCATCCAACCATCATTGCGGACGTGGAAAACGGTAGGATGATTGGGATTGGAAGGATGGTCCATGAGGGTTAGACCTTCCACCACCCCAGGCGCCACAAGCCCTGCATAGTCGACCCAGCGCGATGCTTTCCAAAACACCCCCTCCTCATTCATCAGGCCCTCGGCATTGAGGATACGGCCGCCACCATCGTGTACCCCGATGGTCTTGCTCATCCTCACCCCTACCAGGCCAAAGGGGGTTTTACCAAAGACCACTTCGGGCTGAGCAGCTTCCAGATAAAGATCCAGCAACAGCAGGTTCTGTTTACTTTCAGTCACATGCAGGGCGGTGCGACGTTTTTCTCTCAGCACAATGACCTGATCAGGATCCAGCCACACCCCAGAACTCACCACCGCAGCTTCCCGATCTCCATCCTCAAGGCTATCGATTCGATCATGAAGAATCTGGCCCTTGCCTGCACCATGGTCAGCCCAGAAGTCGATGCCGTTAACCTGATGATGCGAAACCCAAAAACCATTGTGATGGCTATGTCCCATAGGATCGTGAGGGTGCCCCATACGGATGAGCGATCGCCCACTGGGTCCCAGCACTGGATAGACGTGCGGACGCCTCAAGCTAGAGCTATGATGAAACCGAAACACCTCCTGACCATCCTGCTGCAAAGAAACCTCCGCCCCAGGTAGCGGAATGGCCTGCAGACGCGGAATGGGTTTGGGCTGAAAGCTTGCAACCGTATCTTGACCCAGGGCCTTTATGGCCCAGAGCAACCATGCCATACTACATAGTTTTCGGAGCCATGCAGCGGCGACCTGGTCCATCCAGCCGTCAGGAAGAGGTCTTGTGCCGACTGCCAAAGAGGAGGGAGGAGACATCAGCAGAGAGGGTATAAACCAGGGGAATGACAAATAAAGTCAAAAAGGTACTGGTAAGCATCCCGCCTACCACCACAACCCCCATGGGACGTCGGCTTTCTGCACCAGCTCCAAAACCAATGGCAATGGGAAGGATACCGGAGATGGTTGAGATGGCAGTCATGAGGATGGGCCTGAGGCGGACGGATCCTGAGCGAATCATCGCATCGCGCACGGACATGCCACCTTCCCGAAGCTGATTGGCAAATTCCACTAGCAGGATGCCGTTCTTAGTCACCATGCCCACCAGAAGCACCATCCCAATCTGGCTGAAAAGGTTCACATTCATGGCCGGTACTCTGGGGATCCATTGGGCCTGCCCAAGGGCCCCGATCAACCATAACAGCCCAAGGGCTCCTACTGCGGCCAGGGGAACGGTGAGCATAACCGTGAAAGGATGAAGGAGGCTTTCGAACTGTGAGGCCAAGACCATGTAGACAATCACAAGGGAAAGGATCAGAACCCAGTAAATTTCCTTACCAGTGTCCTGCAGGTCTCGCGATTCGCCAGACCAGTCATACATGAACCCATCTGGCAATTGCTCGTCGAGCATGGCACGGACCCGGTCCACTGCGGTGCCCATGGTCACTCCGACCGGAGTGCCCGAAATGGTGGCACTACGAATCCGGTTGTAGCGTTCAATTTTGTTGGCAGCTACCACAACCTTGCGCTGAACGATGCTGGAGAGCTGAATGAGACGTCCATCCTGGTTTCGGACATAGATACGATCCATTTGCTCGGGAGTCAGTCGACTGGTTCGCTCAAGCTGCGCGATCACATCGTATTCCTTGCCGTCGCGCTTGATTTGACTGATGTCCAGGCCGCCGAAGAGAATTTGTAGGGTGCGGGAAATATCTTGAATCGATACCCCAAGGGCTGAAGCCCGATCACGGTCAATGTCCAGCCCAAGCTCGGGCTTGTTCATCTCAAACGAGCTTTGGACGTTCTGGATGAAGCCTGACTGCCGCAACTGATTGACAAACTGGCTGACAAAGCCATCGAGCTGATCCAGATCGGGTGACTGAATCACCACTTGGAAAGGGGAGCGAAAACTACGGTTGATCGTCTTGGGAATATTGGGGATGGCAATGGCTCCCTCGACTTCGGTGAAAAACCGATTACGCAGCCCATTGGGTGCATTGACCATTTCTTGGACACTTCGCTCACGCTCATGCTTCAGGTGCACAAAGACGATCCCGTTATTGGCCATACCTGGGCCAGAAAATCCCGGGGCAACCAACGAACCGTAGATCTCCACTTCGGGTACCTCCGAGAGGATTTCTTCCATCTGCAGAAGCATGCGATTGGTGTATTCGGAGGTGGATCCCTCCGGAGCAATGACAAAGCAAAGCAAGCGACCTTTGTCCTCCTCGGGAAGAAAATCTCCCTCCAAATGCGTGTAAAGCAGGTAACTGGCAACGAGCAAGGCCACGGCAAGCCCAGCTAACATCATGCATCGTATTGCGAGTGCTCGGCCTAGAATCCAGTGAAGGATATCAGTGTATCCCCTGGAAAGGACTTGCATGAAACCTTCGAAGGCACCTGTCATTCCCTTCTTTTCGCGGACCATTGGGCGCAGAATACGCGAAGCCATCATGGGAGCCAGTGACAACGCAACAAAGGTCGAGACCACAACCGCAGCCACGATGGCGATAGCAAATTCGACGAACAGGCGACCGGTTGTACTGGTCTGAAATGCAAGCGGGACAAACACGGCAACCAGAGCAACTGTGGTGGCAATCACGGCAAAAGTGATTTCCTTCATGCCGCTCAAGGCGGCTTCCATGGGGGAGAGGCCCTCTTCAATGTGCCGGTGGATATTTTCCAACACCACGAT
>JALRAZ010000542.1 GCA_023257935.1 Verrucomicrobiota bacterium | reverse complement strand
CCAGTTCCCGGACCTTTAGAAGGAGTTGGACGCCATTCATCTCGGTCAGGGCAAAGTCCGAGATCACCACGGCAAAAGGCCCATTGTTTCGAAATAGTGTGAGGGCTTCGGCACCTGAGCTGGCAAACTGGGCATCATAGTGCTTTGCCAGCACCTGCCTGAGTGATTGCAACACTCGGGGGTCATCATCCACGAATAAGATCTTTTGATTTGCGTCCATTCCCATGGTTTCCGGGCATTCGCTGAGTTCAGAAAGCGGACTGAAATTGATGTGATATGTCGGAATGTAAAAGAAAAAAAACCTGCAGCCATTGCTGCAGGTTTGTAAAAATCAATGAAAATTGAGTGCTACTTTTTTTCTGATTTGGATGCTATCCAAGCACCGTTAGCGACCTCTTGGTCAAACTCATCCTGATATACCCACTTCCCCTCCAGGCGGTTTTTAGCAATTAATTTAGATTTGATCTTGACGGTGCCGCCTGCGTAAGCCACATGCATGCTGAGGTGATGTTTGTCGATTTTGAGATGGGTGAAAGGAGCTTCTCCCTCGCTACTAATGGCAACACCTTCAATGGTTGATCCCTTTTGGGTCATGACCATTTCGTGATCCATATCTCCATTATCCGTTTTGGCAGTGACTTGCCAAGTGCCAGCCAATGTCGCTTTCAAAGATCTGAAGGCCGTCCATTGGTTGCTCATGAGTTCAAATCCATCGCCATCCTTGGCATACCAAGTGCCTTTCAAGGTACCCTCTTTGTCCAGTTCTGCCTTGGCCCCAATGACACCCTTTTGGCCATCGCGCTCCATGTCAAATTCTATGCTGAGGGTTTTTCCGGTCAGAACAACTCGGGTTAATTCGGTTTTCTCACCATTCTCATTGATCATGGATGCGGCCCACTTATCCTCTTTTTTTGTTAAGGTCAACTGGGCGGTTCTCGAATCAAACTCATCAATGGTTGCGGTGGATGTCCAGACACCTGAGAGGTCAGCAGGCTGGCTGGATTCAGCTGCCTGGATCCATTGAATCATGAGCATGCAGCACAGAGTATAGCGAAAGATTTGGTTCATGAGGTTCTTGTAAAGCTTTTGGTTAAGTTGAACGAGTTAAAAGTGTTTGCGGACAGCCTGCCAAGCGACTTCAGCGGCAGGGTTCTCGACGAAAAATCTGCATCCCTAGAAAGTCCTTAAGTGGGCAACTTCAATCCTCAATCAGACCCTCGAGGAATCGACTGTTCATGAAAAGCCTTGTGTCTAATTGCTTTAGATCCGTTCTAATTCTCCGAAGCATGACGTTGACGGTCATATTTGGGATCGATTGAACACTTGGATCGGTCCCAGCAATCAGATGATCGAGATCCGAGAGCATGGCTGACATTTTCTTAAGGCAAAACTCATCCATATCCGTATCCATCATCCTAACCCCTTGTCACGCGGATGCAACGGGGTTTTTGAAACGAACCATTTAAGGCCATAGGCCCCCCCATAGCCTGCTTTTGCCACATCCCTCAGGTGCAGGCCATGAGTCTAACTAGCGCGAGATAATTTAAAGATCAGCCACATCACTGGCCCTGGTCCGATTGACACCCCAAGAAACGGTGGCATGGATTGAACATGTCCATGCACCACAATTCTCAGTTATTGTCTGACTTGATCCATGAAAAACGGTAGATATCTCGTCTTCGGAGCCACAGGTGGCATCGGCTCGTGCCTCTGTGAAATCCTTGTCTCCCAACAGCATCAGGTTTTTGGAGCTGGGCGAGAGGCAGGCAAGCTCCAAAAGCTTCTGGACAATGGTTGTGTTGGTTCCGTTGCAGTGGATGCCACCGATTGGGTTGCCGTTCAAAATGCCATTCAAATGTCCATTGAATCAATGGGTGGCCTAGATGGAGTGGCTGTCTGCATCGGCAGTCTCTTGCTCAAGCCGGCCCACCTGACGCTTCAGGAGGAATGGAGGGGGATCATGGAAACCCACGTCACCACTTCCTTCGGGATTCTGGGGGCTTCGGCCAAAGCCATGATGCGCGGTGGGGGTTCCATTGTGCTGACCGGCTCGGCGGCAGGCCGAATTGGGATGGCCAATCACGAGGCTGTTGCTGCGGCGAAAGGAGCCATCATGGGATTGACTCTTTCTGCGGCAGCCACCTATGCCCCGAGGGGTATTCGGATCAATTGTGTCGCACCTGGTCTGGTTGAGACCCCGATGACCCAAGGCCTGTTTGCTAATGAAGCCAGCCGAAATGCTTCGCGCCAGATGCATGCCCTTGGGCGTCTAGGGCAAGCCAATGATGTGGCTGAAACCATGGCATGGCTTCTATCCTCCAAATCATCTTGGGTCACAGGACAAGTCATCGGAGTCGATGGAGGTTTGGGGAGTCTATTGCCAAGGGCGCGTGCCTCATCCTGAGGCGTTTCATGCGCAGTCAGTGCTTGCATTGTTTCAGTGATGAGCCTTCTCCCTTGGTGCTTGTCCAACGTGAAGTTCCATGTCACAATTTAAAAGTTCCCCATGCTCATGAAAACCAAGCACGCCTTCACTCTGATTGAGTTACTGGTGGTTGTTGCCATCATTGCCATCCTTGCTTCCCTACTTCTCCCAGCTCTGGCTGGAGCTAAAGTATCTGCGCGCAAGGTGCTTTGTATGAACAATCAAAAACAAATTGCCTTGGCGACCATGATGTATGGAGATGACTTCAATGGT
Organism: Verrucomicrobiota bacterium; assembly: GCA_023257935.1. Classification (GTDB taxonomy): domain Bacteria; phylum Verrucomicrobiota; class Verrucomicrobiia; order Limisphaerales; family AAA164-E04; genus UBA7971. The sequence continues at coordinate 704 of JALRAZ010000542.1, read as the reverse complement.
CATTTTCCCAAGGCGACCAATTCGGATCATACTGACTGGATCAAATCCATGATCCGGGCTGGCTACTTTGAAAACCTTCAGTCCTTTGAAGATCCAGCGGAACATGAAGGTCCTTATGATCACAGCGACTTGAGGAAAGTTCGTATGCGCATGAGCGGTCGTGGTGTCGATGCTGAGACAATCGAATTCACCGCTTCCTACGGTATCAACGAGCGCATGGCCGGCCCTAATGGCATCAAGATGCCCAAGTTCAGTACGGTTCCAGAACCAAGCTCCATCTTCTTTTTTGGTTGTTCCACTTATTTCATTGCTCCGGATTGGGATCATGAGCGTGTTTACAACGCAGGTGGCCCGCACCCGATTGGTTCGACCATCAACCCCCCCACCAAGCAACACGCTCGGCATGGTTCAGGGACCGGTTCAAAACCTGGGAGTGTGATCACTTACGTGGATGGCCATTCTGCCTTTGAAGATCAGGAGTTTATCCAGAAGGATCTCCCTTGGTTTCAGGGAGACTCAAGGCGCTAAGGGAAGTCCGCCTCATTTTTGGGGGGAAGAAAAAAGAGCCGGAGATCCCCCGGATATTTTTCGAAGCCACGAAAAAAGGGCCCCTGCATCTCTGCAGGAGCCCAGTTTGATGAATCACTATTAAGGAATAGCTATAAAATCAATAACATAATTCCTTGGTTAGGGAAGCAAAATTT
>JALRAZ010000541.1 GCA_023257935.1 Verrucomicrobiota bacterium | reverse complement strand
AACTTTTCCAATGGCGTGGGCGATTTGATGGCGAAGATGGATCATTTGCCTGATGCGACGCGTGAGCAAGTGGAAGCCGCATTGAAAAAGGCTATTGAGGACGGACCTGACTTGGCCATGGTGAACTCGGACAAGGGGATCACCAATTTGCATGTGCCCAGCGATGTCATTATCGATGCTTCCATGCCCGCCATGATTCGCTCATCCGGGCAGATGTGGAATGCTCAAGGTGCGTTGCAGGACGCCTTGGCCGTGATACCGGACAGCTCCTACGCCGGGGTGTATCAGGCAGCCATTGATCATTGCAAGAAGCATGGAGCCTTTGATCCAAGGACTATGGGGACCGTGCCTAATGTGGGGCTCATGGCCCAGAAAGCAGAGGAATACGGATCTCACGACAAGACTTTTCAAGCACCTGCAGAGGGGGTGATTCGTGTGGTCAATGCTGAGGGAAGGGTTTTGTTCGAGCATGCCGTCAAGCAGGGTGATATCTGGCGTGGATGCCAAACCAAGGATGCCCCGATCAAGGACTGGGTTCAGTTGGCGGTTAATCGTGCTCGGGCGACGGGATGGCCTGCGGTTTTCTGGTTAGATGCTCAGCGTGCTCACGATGCCCAACTCATTCTGAAAGTGGAGGCCTATCTCCAAGAACATGACACCGATGGCCTTGATATTCGTATCCTGAGTCCGGTGGAGGCTGCGAAGTTGTCATTGCAGCGTCTAGGGGAGGGGGAAAACACCATATCGGTCACCGGTAATGTCCTGCGTGACTACCTGACTGACCTGTTTCCAATCCTGGAAGTGGGAACCAGTGCCAAAATGCTTTCCATTGTGCCATTGATGAACGGTGGAGGTTTGTTTGAAACCGGGGCAGGGGGATCCGCTCCCAAGCATGTGCAACAATTTGAAGCAGAAAATTATTTGCGATGGGATTCTCTCGGCGAATTCCTCGCTCTCGCGGTGTCCTTGGAGCACCTGGCCACCTTTTGTGGTAATCCTGCCGCTGCCGTGTTGGGCAAGACCTTGGATCAGGCCACGGAAAAACTCCTGATCGAAGACAAGTCACCCACGCGTCGACTTGGCGGCATCGACAACCGTGGTAGCCACTTTTACCTAGCTTTGTATTGGGCTCAAGCGCTTGCCACTCAAGAAGAGGACGCCTCCTTGAAACAGCACTTTGCTCCCATTGCGGAAAAATTGGCCAGTGAAGAAGAGACGATTCTAAAAGAGCTTCTTTCCGTGCAGGGGAGTCAGGCCGATACGGGCGGCTACTATTTGCCTGACGATGCCAAGGCTTCCGCAGCCATGCGGCCGAGTGCCACCTTCAATGGCATCATTGATCCGTCGTAAAAAATAGTGATCTTTAGAAAAAGGGTATCAGCTGATTATTGGGCTGAGTCTTGAAACCCAATCCACTCGACCTCCAGATCGAAGGGGCCGTCCTTTTTGTCGTAGATCATGAGGCCCATAGAAATGATGTCCGCCCCTTCCAGTTTGGGGGCAAGACGGCTAAGGTCCATGCCGCGGAAAGAGGGCTTGAAAGTGGACATGGGCACGACGATCTCCACCCACTTGCCTGCTTGGGTTGTAAATGGAGCTCGATAGGCAACCTGCATGCCACGGTAGGTCTCCTTGGTACGACAACTCAGCAAGTAGGTGCGGCCGTCCCCTTTGCAGCGAATGCGAAAGGCAGCCACAGCACTCATGTCTCGCTCCAATGGGCGGGAGCGGATAGAGGAGAACCCCCCACCATTGGTGTTGGTGCTGCCACGGAAGAGCAGTTTTCCATCCTTGATCGTAAAATCACCGATAGAACGACCTCCCATCACGTTGTCGTTGACGGTCACCCATTGACCGGACGCATCGGAGTGGTCGAAACGAATGGGAGCGGGTGTTTGCATGATGCCAGATTCGGTTTCAGATCGACTCAGTAAGGGAAAAGCGACCATGGATAAACACATCCAAGCGGCGAGACGCGGGCAGCTGGTAGAAAGAGTCATCTTGTTTCATTGCCACATCCTGAGAGGATTGCAAGGGGTCGGTTCTTTCCCCAGCATCACTCCTTATTTTGGCGCAAGGGAAGCCTCTCCACGGAATGCGAGCAACGCCTCAGTGGTTCGAATATAAAGAGTGTCCATGTCCATGGCCGGAGTGGCATGAACCGATCCGCTCAAGGATGTCTGATGGACTACCTGAAAAGGCTCTTTGAGCGGAATGACCGAGAGGATGCCGGATTCTGAGATTGTCAGCAGATGTTGGTCGACTCGAACGGGAGAGGCGTTGTATTGACCGGAGGCACCCAGGCGCTCCTGAAAGAGTATCCGTCCGGTGGTGGTGTCGACTCCACTGAGCATGCCCCCGGATCTCAACAGATAAAGGCGATCCTCATAAACCACGGGGGAGGGGATTTCCGGAATGCCTCGGTGGAGGCTCCAGGCAATGTGGGTCTGGGTGATATCTCCCCGGCCACCCGGGGTGATGGCACACAAATGAGGTCGACCGCTTCCGATCATCATTTCGGAAACGAATTCTTCCTTGGTTAAAAGCCCGTCCTGATTCTTATCACGCCATCCGAACAAATCCGCCTGACGTTTATGACGTTGTTCAGGGTCTTTGGGGAGGGGGATGCCGAATCCGGGATGTTCAATCGGTAGTTCAGGGCGGATGGGCAGGGTAAAGAGGTCGGTGATCTCATCCTTGCTGATACGCCCATCCTGATCCTGGTCAAATGACAGCAGTGAGGACCAAAAAGGCTCCGGATCGATGACCTCATCACCGGCCCCTCCCTGGCGAGCAGCTGAGAGGAAGAGTCGTTCCCCGTCCATGATCGGAACGGCGATGGTTTCCCGGGAAAACCCGTTGACATACCAGAGCTCCTTCCCCTCCTGAAGGTCGTAGCCGTAGGCCCTCCCGTCACCCAGCACCACCAATTCCTTCTTGCCTTCATGTGCCCATAGAGCCGGAGTGGACCATCCGCTTTTTTGGTAGGGACGAGGTGTTTCCCAAAGGATTTCCCCGGTCGCTCCATCAAGGGCCATCAGCTTGGATTGGCTGAGTTGGCTTTCGGGTAATTTCAGGTCATTGTCTAAAACCAGAAAAATCTTTCCATCGGAAGTGATGGGCGAGCTGGACATGCCATAGAGTGACTTCGGAGTGGGGATGGGGCGTTTCCACACTTCGTTTCCGTCATGGTCGTAGCAAAGCAATCCAAAGGAGTCGAAATAGACATAGACACGATAGGCGTCCACACATGGAGTGGAGGCTGCCGGGCTACTCGCTTTGTGATGAAAGGCCAATGTGACCTTGGGTGCTTGCTGCTTCCACAACAGATGCCCACTTCTTGTGTCCAGACAAAGGGTTTGCAAGTTGCCCTCTTCCACACCGGTCAGAAAAAGGCGCTGTCCCCATAGAACCGGGGATGCATGCCCACTTGGGATGGTCTGGTGCCAGGTCGGGGCTTCACCCTCAAATCGGATCGGGGGGCGAGCACCTTCCAACACCCCGGAGCCATTGGGACCACGGAACTGGTTCCACTCATCGGCTGCCAGTTGTTCGCAGCTTGCCGAGGAAACCCAAATCAGAAGAAGGCGCAAAAAGTGATTCACGGCGCGTCGTTGAGATGTTGATCGAACCATCTGGCGAGGTCATTCATATCGAAAAGAATGGTCGCCCACCCATGGCCCTTGCCGGGTTTGGTGATCAATTTTGCGCTCACACCCTGATCTTGGGCTGCTTCAAGAAACCATTGCGATTGTTCCCAGCGCACGACCTCATCCTCATCCCCATGAATCATCAATACCGGGCAGAGATCAGGGCTGACGTGCTTCAGTGGAGACAGGTCCGTGGCGACTGCATTCCAAGCGGCTGTATCGCCTTCTGCAATGCCAAAATATTTTCGGAAGGATTCCGGCGGCCCCCCATCCGCCAGGCGTTCTTCTATTTTCCCGAGTCGATGCATGTCGGTCACCGGGAAAAAGACGGCTGCAGCATGAACCATCGGATCTCCATCTGGGGTCCACTCCTTGCCGCGCGTGGCCATCATCAGAGCGAGATGCCCGCCGGCACTCGCACCGGTGACCCCTAGGGACTTGGCTGTAATGCCATAATCAGAGGCATGCTGGCGGATGTGGCGCATGCCTTGAGTCACGTCCTCAACGATTTCCGGGATGGTGGCCTTGGGTTGGGATAGGTGAGAAAGCGCGAGGAGGGTGTAGCCAGCGGCGATCCTGCGTTTGACCGCGCCGCTGAATCCGCCGTGTACAAGGCGGCGCCGTTCAGGGAACTGGCGAGCTTGCCGATTAGTGTTTTTAATGCGAATTTCAGGTCGCTTT
>JALRAZ010000540.1 GCA_023257935.1 Verrucomicrobiota bacterium | reverse complement strand
TTGCTCAATTTATGAGCCATTGCCCACAAGTAATTGCTAGGCCGAAGTTGCAGTTTGGCAGCGCCATTCATTAACTCTTGCCACCCCTTGATCAAATCATCAAAATTCGCAAACCATGAGAGTCCCCGGGCCTATGCCCCTCCTCCATGCTCAAGCAAAGGCTTAATTTCTGTCATACTAAAAACGATCATTAGATTCCTTTTTCATGGCCGCTTCCAATTCGATTCTCCCAGAAAAACTGCACGAATACCCTCAACAAGATGTGATCGATGGATCGATCACTGGGACTGATTTGGTCCTGGAGGATTGCCTTAACCAGAATGATGGGGTCCTGCAGCTACTCCATCGGTATGCTGGCCGAACTTTTTGTAGCCCAGGCAAGCGATTGCGCTTGGATGCTCAATCTTATTATCCGGACTACATGAGTGGGACCGGTCTGGATGAGCTTTGGATGTGCTGCACCGTTCCCATTGTGACCGGTGTCATTGATTCACGTACGAATAAGGCCCCGTTTCGAGAGGGTGAATCACATGTGCTCACATCAAGTGGGCAGGTTATTGCGTTGCAGGATTTGATCCTTGCTGCCCCAGAAGCTGTCATTGGTGAGAAGATGACGAGCTTTTCTAAATCTTTGTTCGGCAACCCAACGTGGCCCATCGTCTCCAAGAAATTCGATAATCTAAATCCCATCCCACACCACCTTCACTGGGCCAAATGGGAGGTTTACGACATCAACTCCTACGACAATCCTGGCGTCAGCCCTTCTCACTATCATACCACCGCGATGGGGTTGTATCCCTTCGTGACGAAGGATCAGTTTCTGGCATGCATGAAACGTTTTGGAGAAGGTGATTACAATGGGGTGCGGCACCTGTCGCCACATACCATGATGCACATCGATAATGGGTTCGTCATGCCAAACGGTGTGCTGCATTCGCCGACCGATCTCTGCACGCATGAACTCCACGTGACGATGGATGAGCATTTTCTGGCAGAGGACCTGACCTTGGATGGCCGCATCGGGGCTGCTGACGCCTTCTATGCCTGCAGGGAAGAAGATTATCCAAAGAGTCGCCATGAAGATTGGGAATACCTGGTTGATACATTCGATTTTGCGGCTAATCAGGATCCGGATTTTGTCCTTAAGAATAAGCGTCCGGCTATTGCTGCCGACGCTTTCTCGGGAGATGGCGTGGAGGCCAAGTGGATTGTTTATGGCGACTTCCTAGGAGATCAGAAATGTTCAATCCTACGTCTTATTGTGGCTCCAGGAGCCAAAACAAATTTCTGCCCTGAATGCCCAGCTCTCTTCCACACCAATGGTGGTAGGGGCCGGGTCGGTAAACTGGAAGTTCGCTACCATCAGGATATGAAGCTTGGTGAGATCTATCCAGAGATTGGGTTCATTACCCAGGCCGCACTTTCAAAGGGTGGTGTTCAAATTGAAAACACCGGCAATGAACCGCTCGTGTTGACTTTTGACTTCCCACAGCAGGCGTTACCCGCGTCCACGGTACCCTCAACACTCAAAGCCCAATTCCCCGATCTGTTTGAGGCCTCAGAGCGGGGCCGCACGTTTTCAGCTGATGCGAAATTTCACCTGAGCGAAAGGCGGCGCCTTCGATCCGGCGAACT
>JALRAZ010000486.1 GCA_023257935.1 Verrucomicrobiota bacterium | reverse complement strand
GGCTTCCAGAGTAGCTCAATGGTAGAGCAATCGGCTGTTAACCGATCGGTTGTTGGTTCGAGTCCAACCTCTGGAGCCACTTCTTTTTCGCTCTACAGAGGGTCTTCACTAAAGCTCGGGTATTGCTGTTTTTCATGGGTTGCTTGTTTGATGATCTAACCACCCCGAGGGCATGAGCTTGGCCTGGAGTCGAAGCTAGATCCGATCTCCTAGTCACCGCCAGCGGGATACCTACTGAATCTGAAATCGAGCTAATCCCACATCACTTGATTTCATCTACTGGAGGATTGGTTTTTCAGCCTCAAACCTCAATTTTTGATCAAAAACCCCGAAATCTCCTGGTGCCAAGATTCACCATATCCGCAATTTTTCTCTCATCACAATGCTCAATTGAAGGATCATTCAATTGGGTTTCCTGCCACTCATACGGCCTGGCTGATTCGAGCAATTCGCTGTTTGCGGGGAATACTCAGTCGACACTCTGAGATAAGATGCCATTTCCCTACGACTCCCCTTGCTTGGCAAGCTGGGTTTGGGATGAACGCTCTCTTGCAATCAAGGCCCGACTTGCATCATTGAGAATCTCATTCTGTGATTTGTATCGCTCGTTGTTCTCAATTGGCTCATAAACCTCATCAGGTCGTCTTTCTCGGGTCTCCTTGCATGATGGCAGGAAATAAACGAGTCTTTTGAATAGCCTTGGAGATCCAATTAAACAAAAGCTATTATAACCCTTGGTTGAGAATGGACTTCACAGAATGCCATCATTCGAACCTGTGAAAATCAGTCGCTGGCCACCCAAAAAAACTCCAATACCAACAAGGAATCCAACATCCTTGGCCTTTCCCATGCCTCCTTTGAAACCATATTCCAGATCCAGGAATCATGCTGGAGTATGCTGGATCACGTGGCTTCTCGCCTTGCTGGTGTTCAGAACGCTCGGAGCGGGCGTTGCAGACGACAATCTGGCACAGATTTTTTTTGAGTCGCATTGCCAAAAATGTCATAGCGGCGAAGAGGCCAAGGGCGATTTTCGAATCGAGAGTCTGTCTGGGGACTTTGCCGACGGGCAAAATCGTAAGATATGGTTGGCGGTCATGGACCAACTTGAAAGGGGGGAAATGCCCCCAGAAAAGGAAGCTCGCCCTCCAGAAGACAAAGTTCAGCTTTTGATTGAGAACATTCGACAAAAGGCGAAGACCGCGGACATCGCACAACGTGCTACAGATGGTCGGGTGGTCCGGCGGCGTCTCAATCAGGCTGAATACGTCAATACGCTCAGGGATCTGCTTCATGTTGAGGTCGACTTGAGCGATCTGCTTCCACCCAGTACCTCAACCAGCGGCTTCGATAATAATGCTCAGTCACTGCACACGTCCTCGTTTTTACTGCGCACTTATTTGAGAGCTGCCGATCGCGTGCTAGATGCTGCTATTGCCAATAAAGGTGAGCCTTGGAAGCTGAACAAGCGGTTCGATCTCAGGGAGGAGAAATCTGTTGCCAGCCATGGTAGTGTCTATCGCCACGTGGACGACGGGGTCGCTATCTTCGCGGTTTGGGAGTCTGCCAATATCCGGGTTACCATGTGGAATATGTTGACTCACTTCAGGGGTAAGTATCGCGTCAGGATCTCTGGCTATGGATATCAGAGTGATGGCAAGCCGGTCGATTTCCATGTCAACGCTGGTACGTTCAAAGAGGTGACCGAAGAACGTCTCATCGACTATTATTCTTTCCCTGCAGACAAGCCGACTGTCGTTGAATTTGTGGAACAGCTCGAGCCGGAAAACCGTCTTCGCATTATTGCCGATGGACTTCCAGCTCTGCCTCCGGAGGTCGAAAAGGTTGGCGCCGACATCTATGAAGGGCCCGGTTTGGCGATTCAGTGGGTTGAAGTGGAGGGCCCATTATTGGAGTCCTGGCCGCCGTTAAGCCACAAGTCGATCTTTGGTGACATGCCCCAAGAGCGTGTATCCAGCGCTGAGGATCCAGATCGGCTTGAGGTGGTATCGCAGCAACCCATGGCCGATGCCCAACGCATCTTGATGGGCTTTGCTCGACGCGCATTTCGGCGTGCGGTCACCGACTTGGACATCAAGCCATTTATGCGGCGGGTTCAATCTAAATTAAACCAGGGTGACTCCTTTGAACAGGCTATGAGGGTTGGCCTCAAGGGTATCATGGTTTCACCTGAATTCCTCTTTCTGAGTGAAAAGACTTTGCCAGATACCCTTGAGCTTGATGATGACGCATTGGCAAACCGCTTGTCCTATTTCCTGTGGAGTTCCATGCCAGACGAGGAATTGTTGGGTTTAGCTGAAGCTCGCAGGTTGAATGATCCCGCCGTGCTGCATCAGCAAGTTGAGCGAATGCTGAATGATCCCAAGGCGAAGTCGTTCACGGAGAACTTCACGGGCCAATGGCTGAATCTCCGTGCGATTGATGACACCATGCCCGATCGGACTCTCTACCGGGAGTATGATGATGTGCTCAAAGTAGCTTCTCTCAAAGAACCCAAATTGTTTTTTGATGAATTGCTCAAAAGCGATTTGAGCATAACTCATTTCGTGTCCTCGGATTTCACTTTCCTCAATGCTCGATTGGCAAAGCATTACGGTATCCCTGGAGTCGAGGGGGCGCAGATGCGTAAAGTGGGCTTGCCGACAGGGAGTCATCGCGGGGGTGTGATAACGATGTCCAGTGTCCTGAAAGTGACTGCCAATGGTACGACGACTTCACCAGTTCTTCGTGGAGCCTGGTTGTTGGAGCGCATTCTTGGAACCCCACCTTCCAAACCGCCACCGGACATTGGAACGATTGAGCCGGATATACGGGGTGCGACCAGCATTCGAGAACAACTTGCCAAGCATCGCAACGTCGAAAGCTGCGCTCGTTGTCATCGTGACATCGACCCACCGGGTTTCGCCTTGGAAAGTTTCGATGTGACCGGTGGATGGCGCGATCACTATCGCGCCATGGGGGAGGACTCGCGCCGGGTGATTCAAGGCCCGCCGGTCGATTCCACTGGAGTCCTACCCGATGGTCGACGCTTTGAAAATATCGATGATTACAAGCTGCTGCTATTACAGGACAAAGATCAATTGGCCCGTAATATGACTGAAAAACTTGTCTCCTACGCAATCGGGGCGGAACCAACCCCACTGGATAAGCCGGAAATTGAACGTATTGTAAGCCTAATCAGTGAAAAGGATTATGGGTTCCGGTCCTTGATTCACAATGTGGTGCAGAGCGAACTTTTCAAGAATCGATAAAATAACCAAATTAATTGTATGAATATTGACCGCCGCCGCTTTCTACGTGCATCGAGCGTTGCCCTTGCATTGCCATGGTTGGAGGCATTTGCCGTCCGTGGAGCTCACAGTCCGCCACGTCGTATGGTTTGCATCTGCGCCCCTTTGGGGTTTTGCCCAGACTACTTTATTCCCAAGACAACGGGTCAGGATTATGAGCTCTCGCCGTATCTCGAGATCATCAAGGATTACAGGGATCAATTCACGGTCATTTCGGGTCTGGAGCATGCTGGAATGAGTTCTTCATTCGGGCATCAAGCCTCAGCTAGCTTCCTTACTGGCGTTCCCGGTGCAGGCCGGCCTGGATTTCGCAATCGCATTTCTCTCGATCAATTCGCAGCAGAACACATCGGTGCTCATACACGGGTCCCAAGTCTGGCATTAGCAGGTCATGGTGCTGGGGGGCTGAGCTGGACCCGGACCGGAGCGCTGATACCTTCGGACGATTCACCATCCAGAGTTTTTAGCAAGTTGTTCCTTGAAGGTACTCCTGCTCAGAAACAAGAACAACTTCGTCACCTGGAGGATGGGTATAGCATTCTCGATGACCTCCGCGAACAGGCCGGCTCTTTAAGTCGCAAACTTGGATCAGAGGATCGAAGTAAGCTTGACGAATACCTCACAAGCATCCGAGAGCTGGAGTTGCAAATGGTGAGTGAGCGTGATTGGGCGTCAAAGCCGAAACCCAAAGTGGATGTTGCCCCGCCCAAAGACATTTCGAATCCGGCCGATCTGATCGGGCGTACGCGTCTCCTCTTCGACCTCACTCATCTCGCTCTTCAGACCGATTCAACGCGGCTCATTACCATCATGCTCGCCGGTTCTACTGGCTCGCCGCCGATCGAAGGGGTCAGTCTGGGGCACCACGATCTTTCTCACCATGGTAAGGACCCGGTTAAGCTGGCACAGCTAAGGATCGTCGAAATTGAGACGATGAAAACCGTTCGTGATTTGCTTGCTAAGCTCCAACAATCGAAGGAGGATGAAGCCACGGTCCTTGACCGCACAATCCTCTACCTAGGTAGCAATCTTGGGGATGCAAGCAGCCACTCGACCAGAAACCTGCCAGTATTACTCGCTGGTGGTGGTTTCAAGCACGGTCAGCATAGGCGTTTTAACCCGGAAAACTCGCCCCCGTTATGCAATCTCTACGTCAGCATGCTTCAACGGATTGGCATCGACACAGATACTTTCGGCTCGAGTAACGGGACGCTCACAGGCCTATCGATGTATTGAGTCCCTGTCTCCAGACAGATGGAGACCTGCCACTAGGCTGGATGGTTTGCAGAAGAATGGTCCCGATTGGATATCACGCCCATCAACGTCGTGCGGGTGACACGGGAACAGTGGCGTGTTCCACCACCCATTGATGGTCTTCGCTGCCTGTCCGCCCGAAACCATGCCGAATGGGTTTGAGTGTGTCGGGTTCTCTCCAACGATGCAGGTCGACATGGCCGTCTCCAAAACTGACTGTGGCACCTCCCTGATGATAGGAGCCTGGTGCATGCCCATTGTTGCCGCCGCCCTGTATGGTGATCCAGAAAGCAGGGACACAGATGCTTTCCGGCTGCAGGTCAATGAAAAGCATCCTGTCGGATGGCTGGTTGGCTTCCACTTCAGAGCCTCTGGCGAAATAACGAAAACGTGAAGTCCTACCTCCGAAGCCTCCTTCATCCACGTCATTCATGAAAGCGTTAAGTCCGTAGCTACGGGTTCGAATTCGCTTGAAAAGAGTGTCTTTGCCTTTGTCCCCAGGGCATTTGTAAATATCCCTTTGCCCTACATACCTGCTGAAGGCTGCCCGATCACCCTCCAACATGCTTGGATCGGTGATGAGTCCACTGCTATGGGTGCCTCCTGAGACCCACCACCGGCGTCTTCGATCTGGGTTGCCTCGCCCGTTTTCAACCAGATGATCGCTGTTGTCATCTTTATACATCATCCATGCCAGGCCCAATTGTCTTTGGTTGTTGAGGCAAGCTATTTGTTGGGCCTTGGCTTTAGCCTTGGATAAGGCCGGCATGAGCATCCCTGCCAGGATCGCGATGATAGCAATGACCACTAGCAATTCAATCAGCGTGAAGCCGCTGAGGCGATGGACCTTAGGCCTGGTGAAGGGGAGCACTCCATGACCCTAAACCACCGTATGATCGCAAAGCAAGTCAACAAGGCCCGCCCCATCTAGAACCTATCAAGTGTTTGGCTCTGCGGCATGCCCAAACCGCCCACTTGCAAGATCGGAACCAGCATTTGCAATCCGGATTCTCGATGCTAGGGTATCACTTTCAGTGGATAACAAATCAATCATGAAACGACCTTTTGCTGGGGCCTGGATGATCATTCCTGCTGCCTTGGGCATCTTGATCTATTGTCTCTTACCCGGGGGTGGCACAACTGATCTGGTTACCTTTACTGCCATCAAAGGTTCCATGACCATTGATGTGGTTGAAGGTGGCGCGATCGAGGCAACCCAGGCTCAGGTGATTAAATCCAAAGTCGAGGGAAGGGAAGGGACGACGATCCTCAAGATTATCGATGAAGGCTATCAGGTTACTGAAAAGGACGTGGACAATGGTCTTGTGCTGGTAGAACTAGACTCCTCGGCCATCGTTGAGCGCATCAAAGCGCAGGAAACTGATGTTCAGGCAGCTCTGGCCAACTGGATGGAATATGTCAAGATGCGCGAGATCAGGGAAAGCGCCAATCTAAGCAGCATCAAAGATTCGAGCATGAAGGCGAAATTCGCCTTGATGGATTTCAAGAAATACCTCGGAGAAACAGCTGCCCAGCAGATCCTTGATGATATTGGTCTGTCTCAGGAAACGATTGATTCCAACTCTGATGAGGCCATCAGCAGCGGTAAATCCCTCTTTGAATCAAGTTTGCTCAGCGCTGCAAACAGCAACGCCATCCAGGGAAGTGAAGCCTCATTAATGGGGGGGCTCGAGAGTCCGGAGGCATTGATGGAGAACTGGGGGACAACCAATGATAAGGACCTCCTGCCCGATATCCGTGACTACAATGTTGATTTCAGTGTGTTCACCAAGGAGGGGAATGAGGCGATGCTTGGAGACGGTGATGCCCGCCAAGAGTTACGCAAATTGCAGGATGCTGTGCTGATTGCTCAAGCCGAATTTGCGCTCAAGAAGAAAACCTACGAAGGAGCTGTTCGACTGGCTGATCGTGGCTTCATCACCCCCAATGAGCTTCAGAACAAGAAGATCGATTTTGATAAAAGCCAGAATTCCCTGGCTTCCTCCAAAGCCTCCCTCCAGCTCTTTCAAGCCTACAACATCCAGAAGGAGGCCGAGCAGTATTTGTTGAATTATGAGCAGGCTTTGATGCGACTGAGTCGAGCCAAGAAAGACGCGATCGCCGAAATGGCAGACAGTGTAGGGGATCTCAATCGGGCCCAGCGAGCCTATCGTTGGGAAAAAATGCAACTGGATGATTTGCGTGAGCAATATGTGGCGTGCACCATCAAGGCGGAGAGACCCGGGCTGGTGGTCTACGGCGATGGAAGTGATCGGTGGGATCCTGACGAAGTCATCCGTGAGGGTGCCAGGGTGCGTGAGCGTCAGGCCATCATCACCATCCCAGACATGCGCCATATGGCCGTTAAGGTGAGAATCCACGAATCGCAGGTCAAACGTGTCAGGAAAGGTATGCCAGTTCAAATTTCGGTCGACGCTGAGCCTGAGCGTTCCCTGACCGGTGAGGTTGAGAGCGTGGGGGTCCTACCTGATTCGGAAAACAGGCGTTTTAATCCAGATCAGAAAGTATACAAAACCTCCATACGGATTGCCGGCATTCAAGAGTGGGTCAAGCCTGGCATGGCTGCTCAGGCTCGAATAGTGATCCGAGAGCTTCCAGAGGTCGTCATGATTCCAGTCCAGGCAGTATTCAATCATCAGGGAAACACTTTCTGCTGTGTTCAGGAATCCTCGGGACCTGCCTTGCGCCCCATCAAAGTGGAGGATTACAACAATCGCTTTGCTGCCATTGCCAGTGGGCTTGCCGAAGGCGAGGTGGTTTTCCTTCAAATACCTGATGGGGTGGATCCGGAGCAGTTCGAGGACTGGCCCGAGGGGCAATCAGACGACGCTTTATTCACCTTTTCGGCTCAGTGATTCCTCAGGATCATGGCATCCCTCACGACCGCCCGCCTAATCCACGTTCTGCGCCTTGGTCTCAAGAGTCTCATGCTTCACCGGCTGAGGTCCCTACTCACCACTCTAGGGATGGTTTTTGGAGTCGCCTCGGTTATTGCCATGTTGGCGATTGGGGAGGGGGCTAATTTCGAGGCCCAGCAGCAAATCCAGGAATTAGGTAGTCAAAACATTATCCTGAAAACCATCAAGCCACCCGAGGAGCAGGACAAGCAGCAGCGTCAGGGTAGTTACATTCTGGAGTATGGCCTCACTTATGAGGATGTCTTATCCATCAGGCAAACGGTCCCTGACATCACACTTGTTGTGGAAGATCGCAAAGAGCGCAAAACGGCTTTTCATGGCAGACAGCGTTCCAATATCGAGATGGTGGGAACCGTACCATGGTATGGAAACCTCAGGCAGATGAACATGATCAAAGGAAGGTTTCTTACCGAACGGGATTTGGAACAAAACGCGCGGGTATGCGTCATTGAGGAAACGCTGGTTGAGCAACTTTTCCCCATCCATCAGGTCCTTGGCAGGACCTTGCGTATGGGGCGACATTACTTTGAAGTCGTGGGGATCATGCGGGCTTCCCAGACAGCCGATCAGAACCAGTCAGAGGAGGGAGATCCCGCAGGGCTGGAGGATGCAGAGGTCCCACCAAGGGTTTTTCTGCCGATCACCACGGCCAAGCGCTTTTTTGGAGAAACCAGTGTCCAGCGCATTGGCTCTTATTTCCAAGCAGAAGCGGTTGAGTTACATGAGGTGACCCTGCGCGTTGAGCACCTGGAAAAGGTTGAAAGCATTGCTGAGGCCATCAAGCTAAGGCTTTCCCAGACCCACGAGAAAAATGACTTCGAAGTGGTGGTGCCGCTCATGCTCATGCGTCAAGCCATGCGAACCAAGCGCATTTTCAATACTGTTTTAGGTTCGATCGCCGGCATATCGCTCCTGGTTGGTGGCATCGGTATCATGAACATCATGCTGGCTAGTGTCTCGGAGCGAACCCGGGAAATCGGGATCAGGAGGGCACTGGGTGCGACACGAAAGGATATCCTTTCTCAATTCATGACTGAAACCACGCTACTGGCCAGTGTTGGCGGTCTTGCTGGGGTCTCCTTGGGAGTTCTTATTCCCTGGATCGTGGGTCAGGCTACCGACATGGTCACTATCGTGACCTGGTGGTCGCCGCTTTTAGCATTTTCCGTATCGGCTGCTACGGGGCTGCTTTTTGGTATTTACCCAGCTAATCAGGCCGCTTGCCTGAGTCCGGTTGAGGCCGTGCGCCAGGAATAAAAAGACATGGAACCTCCGATCAAATTCATGAGTTTTCCCATGCCAATTAAGCCAGTAAGTGAGTCGGCGGCTCAGCGCCCCAATGAGCTAAGCAAATGGGGTCGATTTTATTGCGTACTGATTGTGTGTCTGCTGAGTGCCTGCTCGACCGATCGTTATCAACGCAGTGCCGACCGAGAGGCTGCTTCGCTCATTGCGGAAAAAACACCGCTTGTGCCCAATATGGATCCAGATTTTGCGCTGATTGAATTGGATCCAGCCGATTTGGAGGCTCTGCCTCGCTGGGATCAATTAGAACCCTTTCTCGGTTTGACAGGTGAAAGCGAAGTCGGGTCCAGGGTTGTCTCTCTGGAGGCAGCCGTGGGGTTGGCGACTGCCTATAATCGTACTTACCTCACTCAAAAAGAGGACCTTTACCTTCAGGCATTGGATCTGTCGCTTGCTCGATTTCAATACACACCTATTTTTGGTGGAGGCGCTGATCTTTCCTATCAGCAGAGCCAGAATATCGCACTCAACGCTCAGGGAGAAGTCGATGCGATTCTGAGGGAAAAAACCCTTCGAACCGACTCGGGAATTGGTTTTAACTGGTTGCTTCGAACCGGAGGAAGGATTGCCACCGATTTCAGTACGGATTTTATTCGTTTTGTCTCAGGTGATGGCGGATGGGCCACTTCATCCTCCCTGGGTCTGACTCTCACTCAACCCTTGCTAAGGGGAGCAGGATACCGCATAGCCATCGAAAACCTCACGCAGGCTGAACGTAATCTTCTCTATGCCCTGCGGCGTTTTACCCGATTTCGGAAGGAGTTCACCGTCAATATCGTGGGTGCTTATTATCAGGTGCTTCAGAATCGGGATCGAGTACGTAATGCCTACCAGGGCTATGAGAGCTTCAAGGTCAGTGTTGAACGAGAGCAGGCCAGGGCGGCTGAAGGAGAAACCCCGCTCTCTGAGCTCAATCGTCTCAAGGAATCCTTGCTTTCAACCGAGCAGGGCTGGATCAGTGCGATTCGCAATTACCAGCTCTCGCGTGATCGCTTCAAGATGGATCTCGGGCTATCCATGGATACTTCTATGATCCTGGACGAGCAGGAACTCAATGGCTTAACCATTCACCATCCGAATTTATCGGCTGATCAAGCCATTGGGCTTGCCATGGCCATGAGACTAGATCTGGAAAATGTCCGAGATCAGTTGGTGGATAGTGAGCGTCGTATCCGTATAGCCGCCGATGGTCTTCAGGCAGATCTGGACTTACGTTTGTCGGGTCAGCTCTCCAGCCGTCCTGGTGATGGATTGAATCTACCCGATCCTCGACAGCGGAGCTGGACTGCCGCGCTGGGAGTGGATCTGCCCATTAATCGCAAGCGAGAGCGTAATCAATACCGTTCTGCTTTGATTAATTATGATCGTGCCAGACGACAGCAGGAGCTCTTTGTGGACCAAATCAAACTGGATATCCAGGATGGTTGGCGCAATCTTGAACAGCGGAAACGGGAGTTTGAGATCAGCCAGGTCCGGGTAGAGCTCAGTCAGAATCGTCGCGATGAGGAACTGCTCAAAAGAGAGCTGGGATTGGGGCTGGCTCTGGACCTTGTGGATGCGCAGAATGACCTCATTAACTCTCAAAACCAGCTGACCAGTGCCTTGATCAGTCACACCATTGCACGACTTGGATTCTGGCGAGATATGGGCCTTCTTTTCATCAAGGAACAAGGTCAGTGGGAGGAACAATCCTATGATGTGCTTGAAGCCGACACCCCCTGAGGGAAAACCTTTTGCCAACCTTGGATGCCCCTCAACCTTTTCTTGCAAGCAAAGGTCCTTTTTTCTGCGGCTCTCCGGACTGGCATGGTGCCTCGGACTGCTCCTTGTTTTGCATGGATTGCATGCCAAGGTAAGGGAGCCTCTGGATCGGCCCAATATCATCCTCATATTCCTGGATGACGCAGGCTACGGGGATTTTGCGCACCATGGCAACCCGACCATCGAGACCCCTGCTATCAGTCGCCTTGCCTGGGAAGGAGCTCAATTCACCCAGTTTTATACGGCCTCACCCGCCTGTTCTGCCTCGCGCTACGCCCTGTTGACTGGGCGCGTCCCCAGTCGATCAGGTTTGGGCTCATGGGTGATCGGCCCCAATGCAACCCGTTACCTTCACCCACGTGAACAGACCCTTGCCGAAGGATTGCAGCAAAAGGGATACGCTACCGCCCTGTTTGGTAAGTGGCACCTTGGCAATCCCAATGACAAAAACCTCATGGCAA
Source organism: Verrucomicrobiota bacterium (assembly GCA_023257935.1). GTDB lineage: Bacteria > Verrucomicrobiota > Verrucomicrobiia > Limisphaerales > AAA164-E04 > UBA7971. The sequence goes on along the minus strand of JALRAZ010000486.1, from coordinate 20,078 downwards.
GGGAGGCATTCCCTCTCTCGCACGGGTTCGATCAATGGTTGGGAACCAATGTGTCACACGATTATGATGAGGCTGCCTTGTTTCGTAGTGATTCAGAGGGAGTCGATCCGGTGGCTGGTTACACGCGGCTGGCTGATCGCCTTCCATCCAATGCCGAGGCCTCGAGATCGCTGACCGATCGTTATACCGAGGCAACCCTGGAATTCATCACCCAGCATGCTCAGCATCCCTTTTTTGTCTACCTGGCACACAATCAGCCTCATCTTGGTCTCTATGCCTCAGCTTCGTTCGAAGGATCCTCGCGCCGTGGCTTGTTGGGTGATGTCATGGCGCAGATTGATGATTCGCTCGCGCAGATCCGTCATCGCCTTGAGGACTTGGACATCGCCTCCAACACGCTGATTGTTTTTTCTTCCGACAATGGTCCCTGGCTGCGTTTCAAGGAAACCGCCTCTCACCCTAAATACGGTGAAGCCCGACTGCATGTAGGCAACGCCTATCCCTTCAGGGATGGCAAGGGGTCCACATGGGAAGGAGGGCATCGCGTGCCAGGACTCTTTTACTGGCCTGGAGTCATTGAGGGTCAGACCAGACTGCTTGAGCCCGCCAGCACGCTGGATATCTTCCCAACCCTCATGCGGGCTGCCGGGCAAGCCCTCCCGGATGATCGTTCCCTTGATGGGCGTAATTTGTTGCCATGGCTGGCCCCAAAACGGTTCAACGGAACGGTGGCGCCCTTTCGTTTTGTTTATTGCTACAGCGACAACCAACCCTCAGCCCTGCGTCAAGGGGCCTGGAAGCTCCATGTTCGCATCGGGTCGCAGATTCAAGAGAACCATGGATTTGTGGCCTCTGAGCAATCGCCGCTGCTTTTTGATGTGGAGGCTGATCTGGGGGAGCGATTCAATCGAGCTGATACCCACCCATCGGTGGTTCGTTCCATGCTCATGGAATTAGGGGCTTACAGGCGGCAAATTGAGACAGAAGGAACCTTTTGGGATCGATGAAGTTTCCCGATTCAAGCATCTCGCCCTCCAGGGTGGGGTGGGGTCACTCGGCCAGCATCACCTCGATGCCCCTGGCTGAAAGAAGCTCCAGCATGGCTGGGGGGGCCTTGGTGTCAGTGATGATGTAATCAATCTGGTTTAGCTCGCAAAGAAAGGAGACTGAGCGTCTGCCAAATTTGGTGTGGTCCAGGCAGAAGATGACCTTGCGGGCTGCCCTCAGCATTTCTTTTTGGATGTCGATGAGCAGATTGTGAGAATTGGTCACGCCCTCCTCGGTGATGCCCCCTGAACCCATGATGGCAAAATCTGCATGCATGCGAGAGAAAGTTTCCTTGGCAATCGGTCCCACCAAAACCCCCAGTCTCGGGTAGATGACACCGCCAGAAAGGATGACTTCGACGTTCCCGCTGGAAGCGTATTGATTGGCCACGGGTAGGGAGTTGGTGATGATTTGGGGGCCTCCACCTCCCAGGTGCTTGGAGGCGTGGTAGGCTGTGCTACCGGCGTCAATGATCACGCTCTGGTTGGGAGGGATGAGGCGTGCGCAAGCTCGCCCGATGCTTTCCTTGGCATCGTTTTCCCGATTATCTCGCTCGGTGAAAATGAACTCTTCGGATTGGGGCTGGACCAGTCTGGCTCCGCCGTGTGTGCGTTTGAGCAAACCAGTCGCTTCCAAGAGGGTCAGGTCCCTACGCACCGTGGATATGGAAGCGTCCACCAATTCAGAGAGTTCATCCAAGCTCGAAAACTCAGCCTGTTGCAGGTGGTCGGCAATGCGTTTCTGACGTTCCTCAGCTTGCATGATGGCACATTATTTTGTCGGTCTAATATGCCATGTCATGGCCGAAACGTCATTCAAAAACTTCCAAAATCAGCCATTGATTGAACCACTTATTCACATTTCAGCTCTCAAAGCCGATCACATGAGAGATAAATTGAAAGAAGTTGGAAGATTGTGGAAGAAATATCTTGACTTAATCATGGACTTGGAAGATTTTGAACTCTATAAGACAATCATGTCGAGTCAAACAAGCCAGCCTCATCGTGCCGTTGTGGAGCATTGGGTCAGGCAGGCTGTCTACCAGCGGATGGGGCAGCCTGTCCCGCAGGTGGCACAGGCGCCCAACCCTCTGGTGGTCAACATCAGTGCCCGGCACTGCCACCTGACCCAGGAAGCGGTTGATGCCCTCTTTGGTGCCGGACATCAACTCTCTGTTCACAAGTGGCTCTACCAGGATGGGCAGTTTGCCGCCAAAGAAACCATCACTTTAGTTGGGCCCAGAAGCCGTGTGATCTCCAACCTGCGCATTTTAGGTCCCTGCCGCAGTCTCAATCAGGTTGAGCTTGCTTACACTGATGCGGTGGCCCTGGGTTTTGATATCCCGCTTCGCAGCTCGGGGGATATCGCCCAGACACCAGGTGCCATGCTTATGGGACCCAATGGTTTTTTTGAAATGGATTCAGGTGTGATCCGTGCCTTGCGTCATGTGCACATGCATCCAGAGGACGCTCGATTTTACCAAGTCAGTGCCGGGGATTTCATGACCATGAAGGTGGGGGGAGCCTGTGGGGTTCAATTTGAGCAAATGTTGGTCCGGGTTGATCCCAGTTTCAAACTGGAAGTACACATCGACACCGATGAAGGCAACGCCTGCAACCTGCTTCCCACCACATCCTGCGAATTGATCAAGGTCTGATAAGTCAATTTTCCATTAATCGTTAATCCAAGAAACAAACACTATGAGTGAAGCATTAGGTATGATTGAAACCAAAGGCTATGTCGGCGCGGTGGAAGCCAGCGACGCCATGGTCAAAGCTGCTAACGTGCGGCTTGTTAAAACCATCCCCATTGGAGGGGGAATGATCACCGTTCTGGCTCAGGGCGATGTGGGCAGCGTCAAGGCCGCCGTGGATGCGGGTTCTAATGCCGCGGCTCGCGTTGGCGAATTGATCAGCTCTCACTTGCTGGCACGTCCTCATGAAGACCTCCTCAAGGCTTTCGTCCCCGAAACCAAAGCCAAGAAGTAAGTCACCTCAACCCACAACAACACTCAACACCTGATTTTATAATGGCAAATCAAGCAATTGGCATGATCGAAACCCGTGGACTCTGTGCCATGTTGGAAGCCTGTGACGCAGCCCTCAAGGCAGCCAATGTCACCATGGTAGGCTGGGAAAAAATAGGGAGTGGCTTCGTGACTGGATTTTTCCGAGGCGATGTCGCAGCGGTCAAAGCAGCCACCGACGCCGGTGCCGCCGCAGCCTCCCAAGTGGGGGAAGTAATTAGTGTGCAGGTGATTCCTCGTCCCCATGAGGACCTCAGTGGTCTGGGGCCTTGGCTCAAGCAAGCCTGATACACTCCGGATATTTTTGAAGCGGCTTCTCGAGGCTGTAAGATTCACCAACCTAGCCAAAACCCTGCGTGAAAATACTGGTTGCTAACCTTGGCTCGACCTCCCTCAAATGGCGCCTTTACGCCTTTGAAGAAGGAGAGGCTCGCCTGTTGCATCGGGGTGGGCTGGAGCGAGTGAGTGACTACGCCACAGCGATCAATGATTGCCTGGAGCAACTCAAGCAGGCGGGTGCCATCATCAGTGAATCAGAGCTGGCAGCAGTTGGATTTAAGACAGTCCTTGCCCACTCCATCACAGGTTGCGTTGCCCTCTCTCCAGAGGTGCTCGCGGATATGGAGGCTGGCAATCAAATAGCTCCTGCACACAACCCTCCCTACTTGACCGGGATTGGTCTTTTTGCCGAACGCATGCCCAACACGCCCCTTGTCGGTTTGTTTGAAACGGCCTTCTATCAGTGGATGCCTGAAACGGCCAAGCGTTATGGGGTGCCAAGTTCCTGGCACGATGCAGGGGTTCGGCGCTGGGGCTTTCACGGAGCCAGTCACAAATACATCGCTGAGCGATCTGCCGAACACCTCAATCGGCCTGATATCGCACACCGCGTCAGGCAGCTTTATGTCGATCAGGCCTCGAGTCCTGTCCAAGGTGCTCCACTGAGGGTGATCTCCGCTCATCTTGGGGGAAGCTCTTCGGTGACAGGCATCTTCAACGGGGTTGCGATCGGTAACAGCATGGGGTTGAGCCCTCAGTCAGGACTTCCCCACAACAACCGCGTGGGTGACCTCGACGCCATGGCTATCCCATACATGATGCAGCGTCATGGACTGAGCCTTGAGGAAGTGCTTCAAGATCTCTGCTCTTCGGGGGGGCTCAGCGGCATTTCTGGAGGCTACAATGACTTACGCGATGTGCAGGCTCAGGCCGATGCTGGCAATGAACAGGCTCAACTGGCACTAGACTTTCTTGTTGCCGAGGTGCGGCGATGGCTCGGTGCTTACTTGGTGGAGCTGGGAGGGCTGGACGCCTTGGTTATGACCGCAGGTATTGGGGAGAATCGCCCTGCTATCCGTGAGGCCATCTGCCATGGGTTGGAGTCTTTTGGTATCTCCCTAGACCCTGCCCTCAATGCGGCTTGCATTGGCCAGGAGGCAATTATCAGCACTCCTGAAAGTCGCGTCAAAATCATGGTCATTCCAACCAACGAGGAGTTGGTGGTGGCCCGCGAAGTTAAACGATTTTTGGAAAAATAGATCTTAAACCACAATACAAAACCATATGTCAAATCAAGCTATAGGAATGATTGAAACGCGCGGGTTGATCGCGCTGGTCGAGGGGACCGATGCCATGCTCAAGGCAGCCAACGTCACCCTGGCAGGCCCCATGAAACAGGTTGGCAACGCGCTCGTGTCTGCGGTGGTGGTTGGCGACGTTGCTGCAGTGAAAGCGGCAACCGATGCTGGTGCTGAGGCCATCAAATCGGTTGGAGGCGAACTGGTCAGTGTCCACGTCATCGCCCGCCCTCACTCAGATATTGGCGCTGTGCTGCCTGGTTGAGACCAGATCACCCCCAACCCTTGAACTGCTATGTTTCTCGCCAAAGTCGAAGGGGCTGTGGTTGCCACCAAGAAGGATGCGTCCATGTCTGGACGCAAGCTGCTCTTGCTGCGACCTCAGCTGGTCGATGACCAGGACCCAACCCAGTTTCGTGCAGGCAAGAATACCATCGTGGCAGTCGATAGTGTCGGAGCCGGAACTGGAGAAATGGTGCTTTTCTGCCAGGGGAGCAGTGCCCGACTCGCCCCCAGCCTCAAACAGGCTCCGGTGGATGCAGTGGTCATTGGTATTGTCGATACCGTCGATGTCCAAGGGAAACAGATATTCAACGCCCAGAGCTGAGCCCTTCTGCTCGTAAGGAAGTCCTTCAGCCTAATCAACCACAACGATGAGTTCACCCGTCAATGAGACACTGATCAGGGAAGTGATACAGGAAGTGCTTGGCAAACTTGACCACGGCAAGCCTCGTCACGCAAACACGACATCTGTCGCCCCCACAACCCCTCAAAATGTATCCTACACCCCTCCCTCTTGTGGTGTGGCCTCCCCCAAAGCAGGGAAACACGGTGTTTTTGACACCGCAGCCCAGGCATGTGAAGCCGCTCATGAGGGATTCCTTCAGTTGCAAAAAAAGGGAATCGAAGCGCGCCGACAAGTCGAACGCATCGTTAAAACGATGTGCGAGGATCGGGCCAATGAGTGGGGCAAGATCGAATTGGAGGAATCCAAGATTGGGCGGCTTGACCACAAGATCGGCAAATTGCAGATCATAGGTTTGGTCCCAGGTGTTGACTGGATACGACCCGATGGGCGCAGTGGTGACCATGGGATCACGCTTGAAGAATACACTCCGTTTGGCGTGGTAGGTGCCATCACACCTTCGACCCACTCCATTCCTACCCTTGCAGGCAACATCGTCAACATTGTCGCTGCCGGCAATGCCGTGGTGTTCAATGCCCATCCTTCGGCCTCTCGATGTGCTGCCATGGCCGTGCGAGAATTTAACAAGGCTATCGAGCACGAAACGGGCATTCAGAATTTGGTATCCATTATCCAGGAGCCGACGCTTGATTCATTCAAAGAGCTTTGTGCCCACGAAGCCGTGCGACTGCTGTGTGTGACCGGTGGACCAGGGGTGGTCAAAGCGGCCATGCAGACCGGGAAGCGTGCCATCTGTGCCGGTCCGGGTAACCCCCCAGTCCTGGTTGATGACACAGCTTGTCTGAAGCGTGCGGCCGAATCGATCATCCAGGGTGCGGCTTTTGATAACAACCTCCTCTGTATCGGTGAGAAGGAGGTCTTTGCGCTGGATAACATTGCCAGCGATCTGATGGGTGCCATGGAAAAGGCAGGTGCCATCCGACTCAATCCGTCACAACTGGATCAACTCACCAAGGCAGCCTTTACTTTCACTGAAGGGCAGGGTGCCGGATGCCCGCACCCGGTGGTCAACAAAGATTTGATCGGCAAGGATGTCAGCGTCTTAGCCAAAGCCGCTGGCCTGAATGTGCCCGATGGCACTCAATTACTCTTTGCCGAGACCGATGCTTCTCATCCATTTGTCGAGGAAGAACAGATGATGCCCTTCATTCCCGTTGTCCGAGTGGGTAGCGTCGAGGAAGGTATCGCTCAATCCCTGAGGGCTGAGCATCAATACAAGCATACTTCCATCATCCATTCACACGATGTCAACCACATGACAGCCATGGCCCGGGCTCTGGACACCACCCTCTTCATCAAGAATGGCCCCTGTATGGCTGGATTGGGGTTGGGCGGGGAAGGTTACCTGAGTTTTTCTATTGCCACCCCCACCGGAGAAGGGGTCACCAACCCGAAAACCTTCACTCGAGTCCGGCGCTGTGTGATGGTTGACAACCTGCGCATCTACTGAGCGACTTGGCAGCAAGGAAGCACCTATCATGCTAATGGCAAGAGTCGAGGGAAGTATGATCGCCACTAGAAAGCACCCAAGCCTTCAAGGCTGGCGCATGCTGATCTGCCAGCCTCTTGATGCTGAAGGCCGAGCCGAAGGAACACCTGTGGTTGCTATTGATCCATTGGGTGCAGGGATGCACCAGAGGGTGATTGTTTCCTCCGATGGTTCGGCAGCCCGTTCGGCCGTTTTGGACGAACGGAGTCCTGTGCGGCAAATCATTGTTGCCATCGTTGATGAACCCGAAACCGAGGTTGCTGCATGAGGCTTGGAACGGTGATAGGCAGGGTCACGCTCAGTCAGAGTATTGAGGCGCTTCGAGGAGCCAGGTGGCTGGTTGTCAGCCCTTTTAACCGCCAGCACTTTCAGCAGGGATCTGAACCCCTGAACCTTATCACCAGTGAACCTTCGTTGGTTGTCTACGACAACCTTGGCGGAGGGGTGGGTGATACCATTGGATTTGTCGAGGGCAGGGAAGCTGCTTCCCCTTTCGAACCTCCCATCCCCATCGATGCCATCAACGCAGCTTTGGTGGATGAAACCTTTTACACACCTAAGCAAGACGCATGAAAAAAATTGTCAGTGTCAAAGACGTGGAAACCCTAATCCGGCAGGGAGCCTCCCTTGAGACCCTCGCTGCTGATGCCCTCCTGACTCCCTCAGCCAGGGATCTGATTCGCGCCCATCAGGCCAGTGGTTCAAATCGGCAGAGTTCCAATGGAGGGAAAACGAGTGCTTTGCCATCGGCCTCCAACATTGGCGCCAATAGCTCCCCGCAAGAGCTGGATGCTTTCTTCAGGACTCCTGAAATGGAGGCACTCAAGCAGCAAATCTGTGATGTGGGTCAACGTCTCTGGCAGCGTGCCTACGTGGATGGCAACGGTGGCAACATTGCAATCCGGGTAGCCGACGACCTGGCGCTGTGCACTCCAACGCTGGTTTCAAAAGGGTTCATGAAACCCGAGGACCTGTGCCTGGTTGATTTGGATGGCAATCAAAAGGCAGGCGAGAAGAAGCGCACCAGCGAAATCCTCATGCATCTGGAAATCATGAAACGTCAACCGCGTGCCAAGGCGACGGTGCATTGTCACCCTCCTCACGCCACTGCGTATGCCGTTGCAGGAGTCGAACCTCCTACCTGCATGATTCCTGAAATCGAAGTGTTTATCGGCAAAGTGCCCATTGCTCCTTATCGAACCCCAGGCACCCCCGAAATGGGTAAGCTTGTGGCTGATCTGGTAGACAAGCACAACACCGTGCTGATGGGGAATCATGGTGCGGTTTCCTGGAGTCACCTCACGGTGGAGGATGCCTATTTCAAGATGGAAATCCTCGAGGCCTATTGTCGGACCATCTGGGTTGCTTCTCAACTTGGGACGCCCCTCAAGACAATGAATCCCGAACAGTTGAAGGATTTGCTCAATATCAAACAAAATCTAGGTATCCCTGACCCACGCTTTGGTCTGAAGGAATGCGAATTGTGCGATAATGAGCAGTGGCGTCCGGGGGTTACTTGTGCTGTGCCCAACAATGGAGCTCATAAGGAGACGGGCACCGATCCAGCAACCGAACAGACCGTTCAAGCCATCACTGATCAGATTATGGCTCAACTGAGCTCAAAATGAGACGCGGACTGATTGACCTAATTTAATCAATTATGAAAGTCACTATCATAGGAGGGGGAGGACGAGTCGGATCCTGTGCCGCATTCGCCCTGCAGTGTGGCGGGGTTGTCTCCGATATCCATCTGGTCGATGCCAACCAGGCCATGGCTGAGGGGGAAGCACTGGATCTGCTCCATGGCTCCGCTTTCACGGCTGACCAGCGTATCACTGCAGGGGATTACCACCAGGCTGCTGACTCGGATTTGTTCCTCATTACCGCCGGACTTCGGAGAAAACCAGACGAGTCCCGTTTGGATTTGATCAACCGCAACGTGGCTCTGTTCGTCCAGATCCTTGATAGCATTCAACAGGCGGGCATGCGCAAGGACGCCATCGTGTTTGTGGTCTCCAATCCAGTGGACATCTTGACCCATCTAGCCGTACAGCGGCTCGGTCTTCCCTGGCAGCAGGTTATCGGTCTAGGCACCATGTTGGATTCGACTCGGTTCAGTTCACTGATTGCTGAGGCTCTTGGACTACCCCCAACCCAGGTCAAAGCCCTGACTCTGGGAGAGCATGGTGATTCCATGGTTCCCATTTGGTCCTCTTCCTCTGTCAACGGGCTTCCGCTGACCGATTATCCAGGTTGTAACCCGGGTTTTCAGAACCAGATTTTCACCCGCACCCGTGGTAGCGGCGCTGAGGTTATCCAACGCAAGGGTGGAGCCGGTTGGGCGGTCGGCATCGCAATTCGTGATGTGGTTCACGCCATTGCACTGAATCAGAGGCGCCTCCTTCCCGTGTCATCCCTTGTCCAGGGAGCGTATCAGGTGAGGGATGTCTGTTTCAGCGTGCCAACCATTATTGGTCAAGGGGGTGTGCAGCAGCAGGTAGAGATCAAACTCTGGCCCAAGGAACAAACAGGACTGCAGCAATCAGCCCGGGCACTCAAGGAGACCATGTCTAAGGTGCAGCTTTGACGCTGTGCGGTTGAACCGAAGGTCATGCCATCATGATCAAATCCCTGGACCAGAAACTGGAGGCCATCCGTCAGAATCCTGACACCAAGGCTTTCATCATTGCTGATGCCAAGGATGCCGATATGGCCTTTGGGGTGAGGGCTACTGGCCGTAGGCATTACCTGGCAGCCAGGGGAGAGAGGCCGGCTCGTTTTTCGCCTGAAATTTGGGATCGTGAAGAATTTGGCTTCCGCAACCTTCCAGAATTCCTGGACATCATTCGCGAGGTAGTGGAGCAAGGTAAGGTCGATATTGTCCTGATGTCGGCCTACGTGAACGAATTGCTTGCCATCAAGGAGGGGCTTTTTCGTTCCTCATCCATTACCCCTGCTGCCAGAGCCAACGATGCAACTGATGTGTGGGCTATCCGACATGGTTGTTACACCGCTGAACCCGCTCAGCCGTTCCGCTCGGCAAGTATCGATCACATTCAATGTGGGCAGCAAGATTGCGACCGTTCCAGTGATGTGTTTCCTGGGGCTAATTTGGGTCTTTATTCGGTCACCTTTCTGAATCAATTGGACCAAGACAAGCAAACGCTCGAGTCATTCAAAGCGTTTCGTGAAGAAGCGGAGGCCAAGCGCTTCCGCTATTTTCTGGAAGTATTCAATCCCAATGTTTCATCAGGTATCCCCCCTGAAAAACTTGGTGAATTCATCAACGACCATATTCTGAGAAGTTTGGCCGGCGTGACGGATGCAGGTCGTCCGGTTTTTCTCAAGATACCCTACCATGGACCTCGTGCCATGGAGGAGCTCGTTCAATACGATCCCAATATGATCGTGGGGGTCTTGGGTGGAAGTGCTGGCACCACCTATGATGCCTTCAAGCTCATCCATGATGCCCAGAAACATGGAGCCAGGGTGGCTCTTTATGGCAGGAAAATCAACCAAGCGGAGCATCAGCTCGCTTTCATCGAGATGCTTCGCCTCATCACCGATGGTGTGATTGGCCCGAGGGAAGCGGTTCACGCCTATCATGGTGTGCTTCAGGCTAAAGGCATCAAGGCCCACCGTTCACTGGATCGCGATCTGCAGTTAACCGAGCAGGCGATGAGTTATGATGAGCGAGGTTCTAACCGGAGCAAGGTGTCCATCAGCCAGCGAGCCCCAACTGCTAGCCAAGATGGAACGGTGATTCCACCTTCGTCGGCTTCAGAAACTGAACCGGCTAAAAAGAAGGATGCTTCTGATACGGGTAAGTCTTGGCCAGTTCATGCTGATGGGCGTCCAAATTTTTCGCAGATGACCGCCTCCCAGCGCAGGGACTATGATCGCGAACGTCTCCGAAAAATGTTTGGATAGAGGGCTCCATCAGAGTCATCAGGATTAGCCCAAATAAAAAAGCCCGGACTTTTAGGCCCGGGCTTTCAAAATATGATTTGAGGCAATCCACTAGGGCAAAGCCCCTTGTTGCTTCAATGATTATTCCCCGTCTTCGCCAATCGCCTCAACTGGGCAACCCTCCATTGCCTCTTGGCACTGGGTGGCTTCATCATCGTTCTCAGGCTGTTTATAAACGTAGGAATAGCCGCCATCTTCCTGGCGCTTGAAATTTTCTGGGGCCGTCTCGCGACAAAGATCACAATCGATGCATTGGTCATCGACATAAAATTTACCTTGTACGCTCTCGGGTTGTTTATTTGCTACGTCTGCCATAATGAGTTCTTTCAGTTCCTGTGTTCTTTGGTCGTGCTGGGGGGAGGAGTTTGTCCAGTGCAGTCTAGGCTGACACACTTTGTTTAGGTTTTAGACTCCAGTTTTCCCCGATTTCAGGGTACCAACACATCACTGGACGAGCCCAGCAGTGAGGTTTCCCTTCACGGAAAAAGTAAGCGAACTTCACTCATAGCGCAAGGCCTGAATTGGGTGCAGGCCTGCAGCTTTTAGGGCAGGAAACAGACCCGCCACCACACCGACCAGCCCGCTGAAGCCCACAGCAATGAGCATGGGGTAGGCGGTAATGATAGGTGAATTCTGGGCTGGTGAAGCTATTTCGATCAGCTCTACCAAAAGGAATGAGAAACCTAGCCCGACGACAGCTCCAAGCATGGCCACGGCAATGCTCTCGACGATGATCTGAGTAAAGATAGCCTCACTGCTTGCTCCGACTGCTTTGCAGGTGCCAATTTCTCTTATCCGCTCATTGATGCTGGCAAGCATGATGTTCATGATACCAATACCCCCAACTAGCAGGCTGAGCCCCGCAATCACCCCTTGACTGATTCGCATGTTCCGGATTCGCGTGCGGATGTCATTGATTTGGTTCTCCTGGGTGTCGAATTCAAAATCGTTGATCCCGTTGTGGGTGACTAACATCACATTACGTGCCTGTTGCAGTGCGGGTTCCAGCAGGTCCAAATCTGCGATCTTGATGTCGATGTCAGTCAGCCTGGGATCAGGAGTGAGGTCATCATTGGAAGCCGCCCGGAATTTGATCCAGGCAGTATTCAAGGGCATGTAGACAACATTGTTCTTGCGCCAGAAAGCATCACCCCATTTTTTGGCTCCACTCCATCCTCGCTGCCGCTTGACACCACCACTATCTTCCTGGGCTTGTTTCTTAGCTAATTCCTTGAGCTTGCGTTCCTGCTCACTCTCGTAATGCTTGAACATGCCCACAATGGTGAAGGGCTGGCCACCAATTTGAATGATTTGTCCGAGAGGCACAACTTCCTGACCTTCTTCTTCTGGACTGCCAAAGAGTTGATCCCTGACGCCAGTACCAATCACACAGACACTGTTGGCGAATTCTTCATCCAGATCGCAGAAAAAGCGCCCATGGGCTACCTCGTAAAGATTCATTTCCAAGACTGCAGGCCAAACCCCCACAATTTCGGAGGTTGAAGCGGATTTGCCCTGGCGTGTCACCCGGGTGGCCCTCCAGTCCAGTCGCATCTCGGGTGATATCGTCGTGATGAGTGGCGCGCTGGCCTGAAGCGCCTCAACATCTCGAATCAATCTCCCTGGGGCCTGGGTCTTGAGATGGTCCTGCCATGCCGGGACGTCCTCATCATCGATTCGGATCTTATCCAGCCCTCCCATGGCAATCATGGACTCCTTCATCCCTTTTTCCATTCCCGTGATCACCGCAGCCATGGCGACCAAACTTGAAACACCCAGCACAATGCCAAACATGGTCAGGAGTGTGCGGAACTTGTGGGCCCAGATATCCTTCAGTCCGATGAAGATGGCGTTGAGAAGGTTCATTCGCTCGCTGGTGGGTCAGTCGTATTTAAGCGCTTGGATCGGATGGAGTTTGGAAGCCTTGATGGCCGGAATCATACCCGCGATCATCCCTACCATGGCAGAGCAAGCGAAGGCGAAGACCATGGCTTCAATGGTGATGACAGGGTTGTTTTCAGTGGGGGTGAAAGTTGTGATGGAATGCACCAATGCCACTGAAACCCCCAGGCCCATGAATCCTCCCAGCAGGGCGATGACCAAACTCTCCATGATGATCTGGATGAAAATATCCGAAGTCGTTGCCCCAACCGCTTTGCGAATACCGATTTCCCTGACTCGTTCGGAGATACTCGCCAGCATGATGTTCATGATGCCGATTCCGCCCACGACCAGAGCGATGGCTGCGATAATCACCCCGCTCATGCGGAAGTTGGCAATGGTCAGCTGGATGCCGTCGGCGAGGTCTTCCTCGGTTCGAAACGTCCAATCCTCAATGCCGTTGTGAGAGACTTGCAGGACGTTGCGAATTTGCTGAAGAGCCGTTTCAAGCACGCTGATGTCCTTGACCTTCATGTAGATGCCGCTGAGTTTGGGGTCTGCGGTTTCATCAGCTCCTGCTGCGGCCCTGAACTGGATCATCATGGTTTGCAGAGGGATGAAAACCGAGTTGTTTTTAAGGCGAAAGACATAACCACTTGGGCCGCTGCCGCTGCGGCCTTTATCCCTTACAACACCGCCTTGTGGTTGAGGGTTTTTGAGCGCTTCCAGTCGAGCTAATTCCTTTTCTTTTCGCTCCTTTTCGGTCATGTAATGCTCGAACATACCTACAATGGTGAAGGGTTGTCCGTTGATTTGAATGACTTCGCCCACTGGAATGATTTCCTTGCCAGTTTTTTCTGGATCACCAAAAAGATCGTTTCTGATTTCCACCCCGATCACGCATACGCTGCGCGCCATTTCATTATCGATTTCATTGAACATGCGCCCGTGTTCAATCCGATGATCCTCCAACTCGAGGATACCAGGCCAAGTGCCGTAAATCCTCCATGGCCTGGCCAGCTTGTTGCGGTAGGTGATATTGATACGACTGCGATACCCATGTTGCTCGACAATGGGCGTGACATTTTCGATGAGTGGGGCACCACTTTGAAGGGCGTGCACATCCTGCATGAGCAAGCCGGGTGCTTGGTCAGCCAGGTGTTTCTGATAAACAGGTAGGTCGTCCTGTGCTTCGACCCGGACCTTCTCAAGCCCGCCCATGGCCACGAGCGCTTCCTTCATCCCATTTTCCATGCCCTTCACTAGCGCGGACATGGCTACCAGGCTGGAGACCCCAAGGATGATACCCAGCATGGTCAACATGGATCGAAACTTGTGGGCCCAAATCTCTTTGATGCCTACTAGGATGGTATCCAATAAATTCACGGGTTTGGCTCGGGGGATCCTCTGAGTTTGAACCGACTCTCCTTGCCGGCAAGTTTGGCATCCACATCCAAGGCGATCTTGCCATCACGGATTTCGATTTTCTGAGGTGTCAAAGCGGCGATCTCAGGATCGTGGGTCACCAGCATGATGGTTCGTCCTTCCTGATGCAGCTTGCAGAAGGTTTCCAGGATCATTTCGCCTGTATGAGAGTCCAGGTTGCCTGTGGGCTCATCAGCGAAAATAATTCTGGGGTCATTCACCAGTGCTCTGGCAATGGCCACGCGCTGCTGTTGGCCCCCCGAGAGCTGTGAGGGGCGGTGTTTGGCTCGATCCTCCAAGCCTACCAGCTTGAGCGCATGCATGGATTTTTCTTTGCGCGACCTACTTGAGATTCCCTGATAAATAAGCGGTAATTCCACATTTTGGGCAACATTCAGCTTGGGAAGTAGATTGAAGAACTGAAAGACAAAACCTATTTTCTCACCCCTGATTTTGGCTAATTCGCGCGGGGTGGCATCGTGGATGTTGACCCCATCCAGCGACATGGATCCCGAAGTGGGCGAATCCAGACAGCCCAGGATATGCATCAGGGTAGACTTACCGCTGCCCGAGGGGCCGATAATGGAGGTGAAATCACCAGCTTGGACATCCAAGGTGACCCCATCGAGGGCATGAATGGTTTCCCCACCCAGATGATAGGTTTTTCGAATCTCTCGGAGTTCGACCAGAGCCATGGATCAACCTTGTTTCGAGGTGGCAGCAAGGCCTTCACCTATCGCCTCAGCAGGAGGCTGCTCCAAAGAGACAATCTCCCCAGCATTGAGGCCAGAAAGCACTTCAGCAAAAAAGTAATCGGCCACGCCAATCTGAATCAACCTGCGCTCGAAACGATTTTGTTGCTGCACATAGACATAGCGCTCCTGTTTCTTAAGAGATTCATTGTATTCAGTAAACACAGCTCCCAATGGAACTGCCATCACTCCAGCCGCCGATTGAACCGGTATCTTGATGTTGGCCGTCATGCCGGGTTGAATCCTTGAATCGATTTCGGTGAGTAGAATGCGAGCAGCAAAACCCTTGATACCGTTAACAATGGTAGCCTGGGGCGCAATCCGCTCTACCTGACCTTTGACGATGAGACCAGGGATGGCCTCAACCTGGATATCTACATTTAGACCCACACTGAGCCGGCTGACGTCGGCTTGATTGACATGGGCATTGATGATCATGCGTGTGAGGTCTGCAATGGTCAGGACCTCGGTGCCGCTGTTGAAGCCTCCTGATCCGGAAACGGCCTGCCCGGATGAAACGGGGCGGGTAAGGATCGTGCAGTCAAAAGGGGCGAGAATCTGAGTTTTCTCCAAACGTTCCATGGCAAGATCCAGGTCTTTCTGGGCACGTTCGATGCTATTTTGGGCAAGGCTGAATTCGGTCTGAGTGTTCTCGTATGCCTCTTTGGACACCAAGCTCTCCTCAAAAAGCTTCTTGTCTCGTTCGAAATTCCGACGAGCCTTATCCAGTTGTAACTTGGCGGCTTCGATCTGGGTCTCCTTTTGCTCGATTTCTATCCGGATGTTTTTGTCATCCAGCGAAAAAAGTAGGTCGTTCTTTTTGACCTGATCTCCCACATCGACCGGTAGCTGCGAAATCAGTCCATTGACCTCGGGTCGAACCGATACTTGCTCAGCAGGGGTGATTTCGCCAGCAACGGTCACCACGAATTCTATGTCCTTGGTCTCGACCTGAGCAGTTGTCTCTCTTTTGTCTAAAGAATTGGCCCCGCCTTCATCAGGTGATGGGTTGGATTTCAAGTAGACGAATCCAGCGATCAACACGGCGATGATAGCAATGGTGGATATCAAATTCTTCATGCTTAACTTTTTACAATGGACGTAATCGCCAAATTTTTATTCGGTAGAAAATAATACGTCTACGTTCTAATTCTGCCATCAGTGGAACGGAGTGCAAGGACCATTTATGAGCCTTTTTTGGATTTCAGGCTAGGAGACCCCTCAGGATATGCCCGTGCACGTCGGTGAGGCGACGTTCCAGGCCGTTATGGCGGTAGGTCAATCGGGTATGATCCACGCCCAGCAGATGAAGGATGGTTGCGTGCAGGTCGTAGCACCAGATGGGTGTTTCGGCTCTCCAGGCCCATGGGTCACTGCGTCCTATCTGCGTGCCGGGTTGGATGCCTGCCCCAGCCAGCCAAGAGACAAAAGTGCCTCCGTTGTGGTCTCTGCCTGATTCCCCTTGGGTAAAGGGCATGCGTCCAAATTCGGTGGTCCAGATGACCAGGGTATCCTCCAGCAGCCCAGTGGCCTTCAAATCCTTCAGTAAGCCAGCTATGGGAAGGTCCACTTGACGAGCGATCCACGGCAATTCCTGGTCGATGTTGGCATGGTTGTCCCAATTATTAGAAGGTCCGCCCGCGCCGCTCCAGAGCTGGATGAAGCGCACGTCCCGCTCAAGCATGCGGCGGGCGATCAGGCACCGTTTGCCGAAATCTCGGGTTACCTCCTGATCCATGCCATAGAGTTTCCTGACGGCCTCGCTCTCTCTGCTCAGGTCAAATAGCTCTGGGCTGGCTAATTGAAGTCTAGCTGCTTGCTCGTAGGAGCGCAGGCGGGACTGGAATATCGGATCTTTTACATCCTGCGAGGCAAGCGCACTCAAGAGCTTTCTGCCATCCAGCTCACTGGCGGCGGTGATGTGGTCCTGATGCGTCGGAGGGTGGAGAAAGGCGATGGGATCCTCCGCCGAAGGCTCAATGAGGGTGGCCCCATGTCTGGAGGGGAGGAAACCCGAACTGAAATTGCCCAGGTTGTTGTAAGGCAGGCCTCTGGGATCTGGCATGACCACAAAGGCGGGCAGGTTTTGATTAACCGCTCCCAGGCCGTAGCTGATCCAGGCCCCCATGGCAGGAAACCCAGGCAGAGCAAACCCTGTGTTTTGCATGTAGCTAGCCACACCATGCACGTTGCTAGATGAGTGCATGGACATGATGAAGGCCATTTCGTCAACCATGGATCCCATATGAGGCAACACCTCACTGACCCACTGGCCGCACTGCCCATGCCGTTTGAACTCAAAAGGGCTGGCCATGACCTTGAACCCAGGGGAGCGGGTCACTGATTCGACGCGCTGGTCGCCGCCGGGGTCAAAGGTTTGCCCATCCAAATCCCGGAGAGCGGGTTTGTAGTCAAAGGTGTCCATGGGGCTGACACCGCCATTCATGAAAAGTTGAATCACCCGCCTGGCTTTGGGGGGGTGATGGGTGACGGGCTCACCTATGTCATAAAAAGTATCACTGCGGCCCAAGAGATGACCCATGGCCATGGCAACGAATCCACCTGCAGTGTTCGACATGAATTGCCGGCGATGTATTGGGTCCGAAGTCTTCATGGCATGAATACATAGCCATTGCTGTTCCAAAGGAAGCGACAGGCATTGGCTAGCCCATGGGTGGCAGCATAGCCCAGCATGGCTTCTGTCTCTTCCTGGCTGGGTTCTCTCAGCAGGCACTTCAGGTAGAGGTTGAGGATTTGTTCCTTGGGGAGGGGTGACTGCGAGTTGAGTTGCTGGGCCATCAATTGGCTCTGGTGGATGACCCAGGGATCGTTCAGCAAAGCCAGGGCCTGCAGGGCACCAATTGATTCATTCCTTTTGGGATGCCAGGTAGAGGCATCTGGGCAGTCCAGGGCTTTCATGAACGGATCTGGGATCGTTCGGAAGAGAAAGCGATAGATGCTGCGTCGGTGCATGGAAGCTTCGTCGGGGGCAAAACCCTTGTAATCCACCACAGGCGTGACGTGAATACCAGGCTGCATGTGAAACTGCTTGACCGAGGGTCCTCCCATGCGGGGGTCCAGTGAACCACTGTGGTGGAGGAGGCTATCTCGAAAGGTTTCCGCATCCAATCGCTGGGGAGACACCCTCCAGTAGTAAGCATTAGCCGCATCCAGAGCTGCCATCGCGGGTCGCCATCTCGAGGACTGGCGATAGGTGCGACTTTTGAGGATGAGACGGTGGAGGTGTTTGATGGAGCCGCCCGAATCCCTCAATTCGCAAGCCAGCCAGTCCAATAACTCAGGGTGTGTGGGGGCTTGGCCGCCATGGCCTAGATCATTGGGAGTGGGAATCAGCGGTGAACCAAAGTGATATTGCCAGACTCGATTGGCCATGGTGCGCCAAAAAAGGCCGTTGGAGGTGTGGGTGATCCACTGCGCCAGGGCCAGGCGACGCAAAGCTTCCTGCGATAGGTCCAGCTCCTGGGGATTCCAGGGTATCTGACTCATGGATGCCAAAGCAGCAGGATGAGCCTCCTTGCCTGGCTGATGGATGCTGCCGCGGTGCAAACTTCGCACCTTGCGAGGGCCCAAAGAGGGCTTGAAGTTGCCCTCGGGTGGGAAATAACTGGCGATCGCATAAACCCTGGAGGGTGGGGGCATGGCACCAAGGAGCCTATCCAGATGGAGGTTCATGACATGGTGGGCCAGGGTGCGTTGCTGATCGATGCTTCGTTTGCTTGCCTCCCGCTCGAAAGCATCGTGGAGTGCTTCTTTCAAGAAGGGGTGGATTTGGTCAGCGGCAACATCACTCCAACCAATCCTAACTCGCCCCACCCAGTGGTGGGGCTCTCCCTGGTGGTCGAGCTCGACTTTGAGTTCGGGGTGCCGCATCCCCACAGGAACCTTATCTAGCCTGAAGAAACATCGGTGATCCTGGCCATGCTGGGGCATAATGCCCCAGTGGGTGTCGGCTTTTTCGTCAATCAGGTAACGCACCGAAGTACCTTCCTGACTGAAATCGTTTTCAGGGGCAGCCAGTTCAAGACGTTCCCAATCATTGGACCCCTTCTCTCGTATCCAGACCCTGAATTCGGTCAGCATGAAATTACCATTGGGCCCCCAGCCCGGCCCCCGGCTCGGTAAGCTATCATCAGCCAGCACCACCAGTTCCACTGCTGTCGGATTGGGGTAGGGGGAGTCCAATTGCCAACTGATTTTTCCCGTGGGATGGTCACCTGGGAGAATGCGAAGTGACCCGTCTCCGACCGATACCCAATCGGCTAATGGGGCGCTCTCGGAGGGATGGGGGTGAGGCTGAGGAGATTGCCACCGTGAGATAATTTCATGCCTGCGAAGTTCCCATGCCTCAACCCGAGCCAGGTGCGCTGTACTCATCAGGGATTCATCGGGCATGGTACCAGCCATCAGGGATTCTTTTTGTCGCAGCAGCTCCTGCCTCCTGGCATGGGTAGGCCGGTCCAGATCAAAGGGTCGATCATGTCGATCAACCCCAGCAAACACCGCTTGAAGGGCGTAGTAGTCTTCCTGAGAAATCGGGTCGAATTTGTGATCGTGGCATCGAGCGCAGTGGACGCTGAGTCCAAGGAATGTGGACATGACGGTGGTAATCATGTCGTCTCGGTCCAGATACTGGGCGAGTTCCTTGTCGAGGGTACCATCCTGGATGCCCATCTGGGAACTTTCATCCCATGGGCCTGCGGCCAGCAGCCCCGTGGCCACGAGAGCCTGGGGATCAGGTGGACTCATGGCGTCTCCCGCAATTTGCTCCATGACAAACCTTGCGTAGGGCTTGTCCTGGTTTAGCGACTGAATCAAGTAGTCACGAAAGGGCCAGGCATGTTCTCGTGGCGCATCCTCATCATGTCCGTGAGTTTCAGCATAATGAATGAGGTCCATCCAATGCCTAGCCCATCGTTCGCCGTATTGTGGACCCGCCAGGGCTCGGTCAACCCATTGAGTCCAGGTTGTGTCAAAGTTGTCGTGATCGAGTGCCTTCAGGAGATCGGTATCGGGTGGAAGGCCCCAGACATCCAGAAAAAGGCGTCTCAGAAGATGGCGGGGAGGGGCTTCAGGTGAGTGACTCAAGCCTTGTCCGGCCAGGGCTTCCTGGATGAATTGATCGACGGGGTGTTCAGACCATGGATCTGAATCATCCACCCGCGGGATATCCGGCCTGACCAATGGA
>JALRAZ010000434.1 GCA_023257935.1 Verrucomicrobiota bacterium | reverse complement strand
CCCATGAGGCGGGCATAGTATGGAGTCACCATGAGCATGATTAGGGAGCAACCATCACTTTTTTAGGCTTGGAAACTGTCATCACATTAAGGACCTATTTGATTTCACTGGCACCAGGACCACCGCAAGAGCGCGCTGGCGCCTGCTGATCACATTCTGCCCACAAGTCACTGACAAAGGTTTTGTAAAACCCTCAAGGATCTCAAGTCCACACAGGCCATGCCTTGAATGATGGGGAAGATCAGACCCGAGTCATAAGGTGATGGTCAGGCCACGTGACCAGCTGTCAAGCCCAACAGACACCTGCATCAACAAGCCGTGGCCCAAGCCAAAGAATCTTTTCTCATAGCGGCTGGGGCTTGCCCCCCACACCAAGCAATCATCCACCCCGGCGCCAAGCTTGCTCCACCCAAAGAATCAGCGGGCAATCAGAAGACATTGAGTAGGGGCCAACGCCTCACAAGGCTGAACCAAAAGCGCAGGGTATTCATGCCCAGGGAGGTCGTCAAAAAAAACCACCCCTCATGGGGTGGCTACGAAATCATGACAATTCTATGATCGCTTTAGGGATTGCGACGAAAGAGACCGCGGCGAGCCGGCTTCTCGGCCTCGGAGGGCAAGTCCGACTTGAGCCCCTCCACATCTCCAAGAAAACGATCCAATTCCTCCTGATTGAAAGCCTTGGAAGGCAACTGAGCATCCCCCGACTCCATGGCAGTCATCTGGCCGAGTTGGCTAGGATCCTGCACGATGTAGGGAGTCAGAAAAATCAACAACTCTGTCTTGGTGTCTTCCTTGACGGTGCGACGAAAAGCCCAGCCCAGCACAGGAATGTCCCCTAGCAAAGGTACCTTGCGCTTGCTCTCCACCTTGTTTTTCTCCATCAAGCCACCGATGATGACCGTCTTGCCGTGGGGCGTCACCACCACGGTCTCAGCTGCACGCTTGGCAAAAACAGGCGCCTCAACACCTTCCTGAATCGTCACCGTCTGATCGGTAATGGTGGAAATCTCAGGCCCAACAATCATTTCGACCATCCCATTCTGTGTGATGAAAGGGGTCACACGCAGGATGATACCGATATCACGGTAAGTGACGGTATTGATCTGCTGCCCAACCTGGGAAAAAGTCACATTGTCAATAAAGGGTACGGTCTGACCCACAGTGATGATGGCCTCCTGATTATTCCGAGCCAGAATGGAAGGCCGTGAAAGCACTTCGACTTTTCCATCTTCGGCCAAGGCCCTGAGGGTGAGATCAAAATTATTATCCACCATCTGATAAAGACCTCCCGAACCCTGGTTTCCCATTCCGAAGGCGGACTGGATGATATTACTCTGATCGCCTCCGTTGGAATTGAAGGAGAGATTTCCCTCCAGCCCGACATCGAGGTCATCACGATGGGTGACTTCCATGAATACGACCTTGATCAACACTTGAGGCTTGGGGCGATCCAGGTTCTTTAAAACCTGATCGATCTGAAGATTGGTCTCCTCATCGGTGATGACGATGACCGATCGAGTCTCTGGATCGACCTCAATCAAGGCATCACCTACCTGGGTATTGTTCAGATATTGTCGGGTCTGTCCGTTAACGCCGCCCCCACCAAAACCACCAAATTGAGCTTGAGACTCGAAAGGCCCAGCAACAATCAAAGCCAAGATTCCAGCCATTGCCCAACTGTGGAGATGAGGCACACCGGCCATGCTTTTATTAAGTTCCATGATATTTCCCTGTCATGCACCCGGCTGATCAACCAAGCCGAAGCGCTAAAACGATTGCTTAGTTGCCGTTCTGACCTGCTCCGAGACTGAAATTGGATTGATTCACCGTCCGATTGTTAAGCTGGTTGTTCGTGTTCATGCCACTACGGTTGGCATTGTTGCGATTGTTCATCATCGTGCTTTGAGACTCAAACATCCCACGTAGGATGGTTGCCACATTATCCACATCGGCATTGTCCAGGTTGTAGACGAAGACCTTCTGTTTGCGGGAAGAATCTGAGTCCAATTGCTGGACCATGCGTTCAATTTGGGTCATGAGGTTGGCTGCAGCAGAAACGATCACCGAGTTAGTGCGAGGATCCGGGACAGCCATTACTTTGGTCATGGCCTGCATGCGGGCACTCTCATCACCAGCATTGTTGTTGTTGCTTCTAGTAGAACTTCCAAAACCTGGAGGCCCTCCCCGGCCAAATTGAAAGCGGCTTCCGCGGGACTGATTTTGATTGGAAGAGGCATTTTCATCGAAAAGATTCTTCAGGATTTCGGACATTTCATAGGCGTCGGCAAACTCAAGCGGGAAGACACGCAGTTCGGTGATGTCCTCAACATTCTTGTCAACCTCTGTCACCAATTGAACGATGGTAGGCATGTATTCATCGGGGGCACTGACCACCAGTGAATTGGTGCGCTCATCGGCAACGGCCACCACACGCGATGCTGCCTGCAGCGCCTCACTATCGGTAGTAGATCGGCTATCATTGCCACCACTGTCTCCCCCACGGCCACCGAAGCGAAAAGAAGGAGCCCCCCCTCGGCTGCTGCTGCGACTGTTGCGAGAGGATTGCTGGGGCGTTTCAAACAGCTCCTTGACCACCTTGGCAAGCTCAGTGGCATCCGAATAGCGAAGCGGAAAAACCTTAACCTGGGAAATGCCTGAAATGCTTGTGTCCAGAGCCTGAATGATTTCAGCAACCCTGCGGATACTGTTTTCGGTACCCGTCAAGACAATGGCATTGCTGCTTTCATTGGCCGTCATGGAGGCCTCTTCAGGCAGGAGGGGCTCGAGGTTTTCGATCAACTCGATGGCCCCTGTGTAGCGCACAGGGATGATCTGGGTGATCATGCGGTCGGACTGCGGGATGGACTCAGGATCATTACCAGTTCGAACGGGCAGGTTTTCAGTTCTGGCATCTCCCTTGGAGATGATCTTCAAAGTATCCCCTACCCTCACAGCGGTGTAACCTTTTTCAATGAGGATCGAATCAAGCAAGGCCACGGCCTGATCCTTATTAAGAGGCTGATTGTTCCAAACACTCACCGTGCCGGACACGTCGGTCTCGGCGATGATGGCAAAACCTGCAGCTTCACTCATGTATTCCAAAACCATTTCCAGCGGCACATTGCGGAAATTCATGCGCAAACCTTCTTGGGCGAGATTATTGCCAGCCGGGCTCGCTTGAGATGTGACCTGCTCCTGCTGGGCAAGGGTCATCATGGGCAAAACAGGCATGCAGGCCAGCAGTCCCATCACGCCAGCAGCCAAGGTTGATCTGTAGTTTTTCATGGTCTTCATTGTCCCATCTGTTGTTTGCGTCTCTCCATCATTTGCTTCAAAATATCACTAGCTGAGCTATCCACAATCGAAGCAGAGGCCGAATCCTCTGATTTTTCATCAGCTGCAGGCCCAGGTCGATCACTGGAACGGCTGGAGCGCGAGGCGAAGGATGAGGATCGGCCAGATCGGCCAGATCGGCTGCCTCCACCATTCCAAGAGGCCCGGTCCTGGGTTTTCCAGGCTTCATCGGCTCGCCGAGAGCGGCCCGCACCCACTTCCAGGTCAATGGTTT
>JALRAZ010000214.1 GCA_023257935.1 Verrucomicrobiota bacterium | reverse complement strand
CCCTTGATGGGATCCGATCTGTCTGATTGACCCTTGTGCCTGTTGGAGCCACCTCAAGATCTCTACGAACCTTTTTTTGTCATCAAACATCAAACCCAAACCCAAATACGATCATGCAAAAAATAGCCTGTTTTCATCTGTTCTCCCTGATCTGTGCACTCGCCTGCACCCTAGTGCATGCCGATCATCACATCACCCAACCCCTCAATACAGGGGATAGCGCGCCGGTCTTTACAGCTATTGATCAAGACGGCCATCTCTGGAAATCGTCAGACTGGATTGGTAAGAAGCATGTGATTGTCTATTTTTACCCTGCAGCCATGACTGGTGGATGCACCAAGCAGGCCTGCGCCTTTCGTGATGATGCCTCAAAACTGGCCTCCAAGGATGCTGTGGTGGTCGGGGTGAGTGGGGATGCGCCCGCAGGACTGAAGGTCTTTCAGCAAACCCATCAGCTTAACTTTGATCTGCTTGCTGACTACAACGGGGCCATCGCCACTGCCTTTGGGGTTCCCATGAAGGATGGCGGGGTCATTGAACGCGAATACTTGGGCAAGCCCGTCTCGCTTGAACGCGGTGTGACAACCTCTCGATGGACCTTCGTCATCGGTAAGGATGGCAAAATACTTCACAAAGACACTCAGGTGGATGCTGCCAAGGATAGCGCCAAGGTCCTGAGCCTGCTTGGCCAATAACCTGCAGGCGCCCGCGGCATCGAGCCTTTGACTGAAATGGGGCTGCCCGCGCCTCTGGGTAGTGGGTGGTGAGCGTTTTCGTGACGTCGGCGAGGACTCACCGGCCACTGCCTTGGGGTGAAACTTCTTGGTGGCTGCTTCCTTAGATAGCGGCTTCCTGAGAGCTGGTAGTATGAACAGGACCCCACTTACCAGTGCGCTTATGGGTTGACCCATTTCGGAAATAGGGTTGTAATATTGCCGTTCCTCTTAAATAGCGCTCATGCTGAGTGCACAGTTTTTTATATGAAAACCAACAAAGTCAATCACAAGCAATCCGTATCCAGGACGTTTTTTCTGGGGGGATTGGCCGCTGTGGCCCTAGCCGGTCACGCCAACGCACAGATCGGCAACGGTCTGGTTTCCTACTGGCCTCTTGATGAAATTCAAGGAACCAAAACGCCTGATCTAGTCAGCTTCTATGACATGGATGTGAATAATCTGGTCGATTCCGATGTGGTGGCCGGTCAATTTGGTAATGCCTTTTCGTTTGAAAACGCGCGCCAAACCCTTCTCTCACGCGTTCATGCAGCGGATGAGGATTTGCCCGCCAACAAGCATGCCTCCCACACCATTTCCATGTGGGTGAATGTGGCGGGCCAGGGACAGAACGATTTGCGCGTTTTTTCCGAAGGAAACACCGCCGATAGTAACCCACTTTTCAACATTGGCACACACAATGGTGGTGCCGATGGAACGGTTGATTTCTTCATACGCCATCCCGGTTGGACCACCGTCAATCATATTCATACCACGCAAGAAGCCTTTGATGGCAGCTGGCACCACATTGCCTGGGTGCAGGAAGATGGGGCTCGCACCTTTTATGTCGATGGCGTGGCTGATGCCTTGGAGATTCCAGACCAGGAGGAGGGTGCTTGGCAGGTCAATGACACCAGTATCGGCGGCATCCTGCGCGCCTCAGCTTCTCACTGGGTCACCGGCTTGATCGATGATGTCGCCATCTGGAAGCGTGCCCTCTCCGAGAGCGAAGTCAATCAACTGGCTTCCAGCTCGGTGGGTGATCTCATTGGAGGGGGTGGTCCCGCCGATCCGGCTGCCGAAGGCCTGGTATCTCATTGGCCCTTGGATGCCATTCAGGGAACCAAGACTCCTGACATCGTCAGTGGTTACGACATGGATGTGACCAATCTCGTCGACTCTGATGTGGTGGCCGGTAAGAATGGCAACGCCTTCTCGTTTGAAAACGCCCGGCAGACTCTCCTCTCTCGCGTTCATGCAGCGGATGAGGATTTACCCGCCAACAAGCATGCCTCCCACACCATTTCCATGTGGGTGAATGTCAATGGAACCGGGCAGAATGACTTGCGCGTGTTCTCCGAAGGCAA
Organism: Verrucomicrobiota bacterium; assembly: GCA_023257935.1. Lineage (GTDB taxonomy): Bacteria > Verrucomicrobiota > Verrucomicrobiia > Limisphaerales > AAA164-E04 > UBA7971. Next base: position 5,968 of record JALRAZ010000214.1, on the reverse strand, counting down.
CACGGCTGATAGCAACCCGCTGTTCAACATCGGAACTCACAGTGGTGGCGCCGATGGGAGCGTGGATTTCTACCTGCGCCAAAATGGGTGGCCAACCTTTGGTCATGCCTACTCTGCGCAGCAGCCGTTCGATGGCACCTGGCATCACATTGCCTGGGTGCAGGACAATCGAGCTCGCACGCTTTATGTGGACGGTATTGCCGATTCTCTTGAAATCCCGGACCAGGAAGAGGGCGAGTGGAACCTGAATGATACCAGTATCGGTGGGATCCTGCGTGCCTCCGCTTCTCACTGGGTCACCGGCCTGATCGATGATGTGGCGATCTGGAAGCGCGCGCTTTCTGTTGATGAGATCCAAGGTGTGATCGACAATGGTGTGCCGAGCGCAGGGGGTGGGAATCAGCGCCCACTGGCCATCAACGATTTTGGGGCAGAATTCACATCTGCTGCCAAGGGAGACTCCGTAGTGTTGACTTGGGATGCCTCGGCCGATGCCACACTGAGCATCAACCGTGGCGTGGGTGATGTGACCGCTAATTCAGACTTTGGTGTCGGTAGCGTTTCAGTTGCTGTTCAGGAATCAACCACTTTCACGCTTACTGCCAGCCGTGGAGCCGAAAGCGTGAGTGCCAGTATCTACGTGACAGTTTACGATGGTGTCGCCGATGGTTGGACTCTTATTCAGAACTTCGAGACCATGGAGGCATCCAGTGTCAATGGCCAGCTACGCTGGAAAAACCCTGAAGGTGTGACCTCAGTGGTTGATACCGGCAATGCCGCTTTCGGTCAGGCCCTGGCTCTGCAAGGTTCAGCTTTGAGTGCTGTGCTGCTTGGATCCAAGACAATTGTCGAGGGTGAGAAGGCGACCCTGTTCTTCCGCATGTATGGCACCGAAGGCACGGAGCTTGGGATTCAGGCAAATGTCGGATTGACGGAAAAACCCGTCCGCTTCATTGGAGATTTTGACAATGAAGTCGGACCTTTTGTTCAGATGAGTGACATCGAAGGCTTTGGTCTGGATATCTATGCCATCGATGGTTTCCAGGGTGCTGCTGAATGGTCAGGGTCTACTGTTGACTATGATGAGGTCTACAATGTTTGGATGCATGTCGACAACCGGAATCTTGATGACGGAGACAAATTCACCGTCTTCCTCCAGCAAGTCGGAGGAGATCGCGTCGAGGCCTTCAAGGATTACACCTCGGATCGCAATCCTGCAGGAAGCACTGACCTTGGATTGCCTGGTCCTGACTTGGATACCTTGTTTGTCAGCTCTCACAATGGGGCCCTCGAGCTGGGAAGCTTCATGGTGGATGATTTTTATATCAGTCGTGGAGGATTCAATGACACTGAGCCTCATGCACCAGGTGCCGTGTCGGTCATCCCTGAGTCAGCTGAGCCAGAGCCCGAACCTGTTGCAGGTGCGATCAGCAGCATCGAAGTTTCTGATGCAGGTATCGTGATCAACTATACCGGCACCTTGAAATCTGCCGGTGAGGTGACAGGCCCATACCAGGCTGTTCAAGGAGCCGCAGGACCTTCATTTAAGGTGACAGCTGATCAGGCTCAGCAATTTTACATTGCTGAGTAAGATTCTGAGCAGCCTTTCATTGCCTTGTACGCACCCTCTGGGCAACCAGAGGGTGTTTTTTTACTTAAGTGCTCAGGTGGTGATTGAGTTCATAGCCAAGCCTTTAGAGTTTGCTCCCACCCGATGTTGGTGATTAGGCTTTGCTATCTAGCCATGACCTCGCCTACTAATCCGTACTTTTCCCGACTGACCCGCTCCAGACGTGACTTTTTAGGGAAAGCTGCCTTCATGGTTGGATCGACTCTGTCGGCAGCACAGGCCTTATCTTCGTTGGCTGCAGACTCTCCCTGGCCCCTGCGCAAGGTGGCGGGAATTCTCACCTGGTATAAGCAGGGTTCGCATGCCGATGTGCTGATCGGCAAAATTCTGGAAGGCTGGCGCTATGAAGGAGGTGTCGGACCTCGTCTCGAGCTGGCCTCGCTTTATGTGGATCAATTTCCTGAGGATGACATGGCGCGAGCCATGTCAGAAAAACATGGCTTTCCTATTTTTGATTCCATCGAGGATGCATTGACTCTGCAGTCCGATTCCCTGGCAGTAGATGGTGTGTTGAGCATTGGGGAGCATGGGGATTATCCGACCAACCCCAGAGGACAGAAGCTCTATCCCAGAAGACGTTTTTTCGAGGGAATCACCCAAGCCTTTCGTCAGTTCGGCCGAGTGGTTCCGGTATTCAGCGATAAGCACTTGGGCCCGGTCTGGGAGGATGCCAAATGGATGTATGATCAGGCTCAGGCCATGAACATCCCCTTCATGGCCGGTTCTTCACTGCCGCTGAGTTTTCGGCAGCCCGACTGGGCTCCCCCCATGGGAAGTCGCATGCTGGCCGCGGTCGGCGTCGGTTATTCCGGCCTCGATATCTATGGGACCCACACCTTGGAAGTTTACCAGGCCATGGTGGAGCGTCGTTTGGGCGGCGAAAAGGGCGTCAAATCGGTTCAATGGTTCGGGTCTACAGACATGTGGAGGAGGGTGGATGACGGAACGATCGACGCCAAGGTGCTGCAAGCGGCTTTGGATGCCACCCCAAAGGCAGCGGGCAGCTCGGTGTCGCTACGAGATCTTAAAGGAGAAGGGGTGGGCTTGTTCCTGTTTGAATATGTCGATGGGTTTCAAGGTGCCATTTTCATGCTCCCTGGTTACCTGGCTGGGTGTGGTTTTGCCGCCCGCATGGGAGGAGATGCCTCCATTCACTCGTTCAGTATTGAGGAACGCCGTGAACCCCATTACCCACACTTTGCCTACCTGCTCAAGGCCATTGAAACCATGGTATGGACCGGCAGGCCCAGCTATCCCGTCGAGAGGACCTTACTGACCTCAGGTATTCTGGATCGGGTGTTGACCTCGCGTCATGAAGGTGGCCACAAGTTACTCACCCCTGAACTGCAAATTACCTACCAGCCCGTGGATTATCCCCATGCCCCCATGCCCATGCTGGAGGAGGGGTATGGTCCATGAACTCAGTAAAAATAGAACAGCACAAACACGGCGCAAGAGGCCAGTAAACTTGCCAGAAGACGATCATCCAGCCCCTTCTCTTCACCGGAGCGAGGAGCTTGTTTGATGGCAAAAAGCAAAAGTCCAAAGGTCCACCCCGCACCGAGCCATGCCGCTATGGATGGTTTCATGAAGCCTTTGGCCATGCACGCACCTAGTATGGCAAAAACAATGATCGTGACGACCAGGCGTCGGGCGTAGGCCTTGAGCCGATCCTTGCTGATCAGTCCCAAACCGTGCCAAGTGAGTTCGGCCTTGGTGGGGTCCTTCTGAGTCATCTTGCTGACGAGGATGTGGACGATGGTGGCGCAGATGAAGGCGACAAACACCGCGTGAAAAAAGTTCAGCTCTGTGCCGAGCCAGGCAGCCACTCCTTCGGATTTGCCCAAGGTTTGGGCGTAGACCGGGAGTAAACCGTAGGAAACCCCCACCCCTGTCAGGATAGCGCAAAAACCACCCGTGGCCGTTGCTCCTTGCCAAAGCATGCCCAGACCAAAGGCCACCACCAAACCAGCAATGAGTCGACTCTGGTGGCGGGCGACATAGGTGAAGAAGGGTTCAGTGCTGTTGGGATCAAAAATAAAAATGGTGAGCAGGGCAGAGCCGATCACAAAGCCCGCGACGCAAAGGCGACCCACTCGAATCAGTTCCTTTTCCGTGGCATGGGGTTTGATGAAGCGTTTGTAGATATCAAAGGTGATCAAGGTGGCGGCTGAGTTGAGCATGGAATCCACACTGGAAAGGATGGCGCCAATCAGCCCAGCAGCCACCAAGCCTGCCAACCCAAAACCAACTGGGGCGACCACTTCGCGCATGAGCAAGGGGAAGGCGGTATCGCCATCCACGGGGACCCCTGGCATGGTGGCCTGGAAATAATAAAATGCGGCCACCCCTGTGCCGATCGACATGAATGGGATCAGCAATTTGAAGAATCCTGCGGTGACAATCCCCAGTCGTGCCTCACGATCGGATCGTGCCGCCAGAGCTCGCTGGACAATGAACTGGTTCGCACTCCAATAGTAAAAGTGAAGGATGAGCAGGCCGCTGAGCATCCCGGACCACGGCCGAGCAGGGTGGTTCATGGGTAGATAGAGATGCATCAGGTCTTTGCCCTTGGCGTCCAGTGCGCGCATGCCATCCCAGCCTCCGATCTCCGCCTGCCCAAAAGTTAGCCAAGCCACCGCAGCGGCCCCAACCAGCATGAACACCGATTGGATGACATCAGTGATGATGACTGCCTTGAGCCCACCCAGAATAGTGTAGGAGCCTGCCACAATGGCCATGATCAAAATACCCAGAATATAGGTGCTTTTTTCGATCTGAATCCCGGTGGGTTGGCCAGCCGCGGCGTTTTCCAGCGCCTGTTGGACCTGGGCCTGATCGACCAGCAGGATGTTCAGGGCCTTGGAGCCGATGTAGAACGCCGGGACCATCATCACCACCACAATGATGGTGATCATGATGAGGGCATAAGCCACCCTTGAGCGATCATCATAGCGCCGACTGAGGTAGTCGCTCAGGGTATAAATGTTCAGTTTGCGGTAAACTGGCAGGAAAAAATAACAAAGCAGGAGCAGCCCCGCGATGGCCGTGATTTCGAAGTGACTCTCCACAAAGCCCAGGCTGAAACCCACCCCCATCATGCCTACGATGTGGTTTGCCGACACGTTGGAACCAAAGATGGAACCTGCGACTCCCCACCACCGAGCCCCCTTGCCTGCCAGATAAAAGTCCTCTGCGGTGTCCTCCTTACGACCCGCCCATAGGCCAATCATCATCACCAAAATGAGTGATCCAAAAAAGATGGCATAGTCCAGCGTGGAAAGCAGTGCTTGCTCGGGGTTCATGGGCATCAGATTAGACTCAAGGTGCTCAGCGCGTCAACCGCACCGCCCTCCGAGCTATTGTTGGGTCGCCCCCCACGGATGAGGGTTCAAGGCCATGTGGGTGCTTGGCCGCCACCAGGCCGTTCCAATCGCGTTCCATAAGGGGTGAATCCCTCCACAAAGCCACCATGACTCAGAAAAAACTGCCCTTGCTCTACCCCCATGTAGCGATCCAGGCGATGCTCGCGTCCGGTTGGGTCGTGGCTGAAGGTCGCGACAGTCAATGCCTCCCAGGTATCCTCGCCCCGAAGGATCCACTGGTTGCCATAGAGTGCCTTGCGCAGGAAATGTCCCGTACTACCCCCGAAGTTTTCGCTGAAGCTGTAGAGCCCTCTGAGATACCCGCCCTCTCCTGGTGTATCCCAGCTGGAAATCAACATCCACTCCTGGCTGTCAGGATGAAAATAAAAACCGGAGAATCGGGTATGGGTGGCATCGGTGGGTTCGGCAGTGACCAGGAATTTTTGAGTGGTTCCCGTTTTCCATGGATATTTCAGATGACTGTGTCCCCCGGTGCCCTCGTTGCCAAAGCGGCCGGTGAATACGCCGTCTCCCTTTTTCACCAGGCGCACACGATCGATCTCGGCCACACGATTGGGATCGGTCGGTTCTCCCCCGCGATCCCAGACGCTGAAGATGATCCGGCGTTCTTCCGGGCTGTTGACCTGCATGCCGAAGTAACCTCTGTGCCAGCCGCAGGCCATGTAGTAGGTGTGGACGGGATCCTCAACGGCCGTGAGTTCAGTGTAGAAGGCTTTCACCTTGGTTTCCTTGGCTATCGGGTAAAACAGGTGGACCGATGCGGCATTGCGTCGGGGCTCCAGATTGAAATGGTGGTGATCTTCCTGCAGTCCTGCGAGATTGAGGGACTTGACGATTAAGGGATGGGCTAAGTCCCCTCGCAAGGAGAGAGCGAAGTGATGGTATCCTGTCTTTTCGATAGTCACCTGACCAAATTTGATCAGGGTGTTTTGGCCCCCTTGAAGATCAGTGG
>JALRAZ010000160.1 GCA_023257935.1 Verrucomicrobiota bacterium | reverse complement strand
GTTCCACCCGCCAAAATTAGACTCAAACGCGCCTCGGTGTTCTGGTGCCTGGATGTAGTCCAGCACTCCCAACACATTTTTGGTTTTAGTATCCAATGCAAGGAGCATCCCTATGTCTTGGCTCAACGCATTTCTCGCCTTCATGTCTTTGGGGTCGCCAGTATTGTTGAAAATCTCTCCCGTGGCTTTATCAATATGCGTCCCCTTCGGGAGGTCGGACTTCGGTGGGACCGGCACTCCGTCTACCGTGATGCGGTTGAAGCTTGAGGCCACCGACTGAGTCAGGCATTGCTGAAGAGTCAGCTTATCAATGCATGCATCGGTCGTCACAAAGCCAAGCATGGTTGCGTGTAAAGGCATACTCAAAGGGCGTTGCCCCGAAGGACTCATTCCGGGGTGAATCATCCCTGCCCCCTTGGCTGCAGCGCCAATGCGAACTGTTTTGCCGCCCAATTCAACGGCCACTGCAAATTGCTTGGGGTGCGTGTCGCTGGTCATGATAGCCTCAGCCACGTGATCCGCTCCGGATTGAAGAGCCGTGAGTTGCCCGGCGGCATCAATGATACCAGATTTGATCTTCCCCATGGGTAAGGGCAATCCAATTCTACCAGTTGATGCAACGAGTATTTGGCTTCTTAACAGGCCCAGTGCCTTGGCGGTTTGTTCGCACATAGCTTGAGCATCTTTGAGCCCCCTTTCTCCCGTGCATGCATTGGCGTTGCCTGAATTGACCACAATGGCCTGAGCCGAGTCGTGTTCCAAGTGTTGTAAGCAGACCTTAACAGGGGCAGCACAGACTTGGTTGGTCGTAAACATCCCCGCTGCGACACAGGGGCTTTCGGAATAAATGATCGCAAGATCCCGTTTTTTCCCCTTGTTGGACCCCTTGCCGGTGCCAAGCTGTTTCACATCGCAAAACACGCCCTGCCCCGTAAACCCCTTGGGGGCTAATACCGATGGTGGATCAATCAATGTCATGGGAATAAATAATAATCAGCAAAGGACGAACGAAGAAAAGGGATAGAACAAAACGCTTCTTCGAACATGCTCAGCAAGCATGTCTCAGAAGCAGGAAATAATACTCGGGTGATGCCACACAGCACTAGGCATGGCATCATTAAAACGCGAAAAGCCATCAAGAAGTCAATCCGATAAATCGGCCGTTAGAGGCTCTCATACTGGCCCGGCATCAACTCAAGCTTGCTGAGTAAGCCCAGTGGAAGGCCTCGCTTAGCGAGGAGGGAACTCATGGGCATATCCTCCTGCTTACAGTCAGGATCTGGCCTGCTTGGCTCGGTATCCCCTCCCCAAGCACGGCTTGAAGCCCAAGTCTTTCATTGACCTTAAGATGGTGGCGCGTTTGGGGTAAAGCGAACATGGGCTAGGCTCTACTTCCGGAATTTTAAGCTACTTTCATGGGGAGACAGGTTAAATGTCCATCTGAACCACCTAACATTTCAAAGTTGACGAGTCTCTCGGGCAGACGAACGAACCTTGGAGTTTAACTGGGGTGGGGCCCAATCAAGCGATTGACAGATATCCCGGTTCGGCCATGCTCGATTGATGAGCCATGCTGAAGTTGACCCCTACCTCTGGCTAGAGGACGTTGAAGCCGACAAGGCCCTGGACTGGGCCCGTGCTCTCAATCAAGAATCCTACCAATGGCTGGCTGGGGAACCGCTATTCACCTCACTCAAGCAACGAATGCTTGAGACCCTAGACTCAGATCAGCGCATTCCATATGTGACACAACACGGGGCGCATCTCTATAATTTTTGGACAGACCAGCAAAACCCTAAAGGTCTGTGGCGCCGAACCACTCTGGAGTCCTACCGGAGAGCAGATACCCAGTGGGAAATCCTTCTCAACCTGGATGCCTTATCTGAAGAAGAGGACGAAAACTGGGTCTGGAAAGGGGTTCTCATGTGCCGAGACAATCTGGATCGTTGTTTGTTGAGACTATCTCGAGGGGGTGCTGATGCCACGGTCACACGGGAATTCGACCTTTCTAGCCGTCTTTTTGTCGACCATGGTTTTAATCTTCCCGAAGCCAAGTCTCGAGTGAGCTGGGTCAATGCGGACACCGTTTATGTGGGGACAGATTTTGGACCTGGCTCCCTCACAGATTCCGGCTACCCAAATTGGGTTAAGCGATGGCGGCGAGGTCAAAGCCTTGAGGAGGCAAAATTGCTCTTTGTGGGCAGCCAGCAAGACGTGGCCACAGGGGCCAGCGTTCTGCATCATCGCCATCAGCGAACCGACTTGATCGTACGCTCTGACACATTTTGGACTCAGGAAGTTTTTATTTCGCATAAAAGTCAGTGGGTTAGGATCGACAAACCTCCAGGGGCTGAAATCGGTGTGTTTGGCGATTATTTAATCCTCCAATTACGCGAAGATTGGGAAATAGCCTCAACGCGTTTCAAGGCAGGTTCTTTGCTTGCAACAGGTCGTCAGGCATTTTTGGAAGGAGAAAGATCCCTGGAATTACTCTTCGAACCATCCGAAACAGCTTCTCTTGATAATTATACGGTCACCAAAAATTGGATCATCCTGAACATCCTGGATAATGTTCAAAACCGCCTGATCGCGATACAGCCTGCTGACAAGGGCCAATGGGCCAAACGCCCGATTGATTTACCCACTCAGGGAACCGCATCCATTAGGGCCTACGATGCTGACCAAGGGGATAGATATTGGCTGACTGCTACCGATTTTTTAACGCCCAATAGCCTTTACCTTGGCAACCTTGCGGACAACTCGCTTGAACCAATCAAACACGAACCGACTTCTTTCGATGCCAACGGTTTAACGATTCAACAATACCATGCGACGTCAAAAGATGGCACATCCATCCCATATTTCCTTGTCGGTCAAGCAGCAATCAGCCCCGGTGCAAACACACCTACTCTGCTATATGGCTACGGCGGATTTGAAATACCAATGCTTTCAACCTATCGAGCTTTGACAGGCATTGGGTGGCTGGAAAAAGGCGGTTGCTATGTGGTGGCCAATATTCGAGGGGGTGGTGAATTTGGGCCTCGATGGCATCAAGCAGCTCTTAAAGCAAATCGGCAGAAGGCCTATGATGATTTCATTGCCGTGGCTGAAGATTTGATCGACAAAGGCATCACGAGCAGCCGACATCTTGGGATTCGCGGTGGCTCTAACGGTGGGCTTTTGATGGGAAACATGCTCGTTCAAAGGCCCGAGCTTTTTAATGCCATTGTCTGCCAAGTTCCCTTGCTTGATATGAGCCGTTACCACCTTCTTTTAGCAGGTGCCAGCTGGATGGGTGAGTATGGCGATCCAGACCAGCCAGAGGACTGGGCATACCTTTCGGCTTATTCACCCTACCACAATCTGAAGGCTGAAAAAAAATACCCTAAAACCTTCTTCACGACTTCCACTCGGGATGACAGAGTCCACCCTGGTCATGCTCGCAAGATGGTGGCAAAAATGAAAGATTTGGGCCATTCAGTGCTTTACTATGAAAACATCGAAGGGGGCCATGGCGGCGCGTCGGACAACCCTCAAAGAGCCCACATCGAAGCCATGATCCACACCTTTCTTTGGAAGATGCTTGGCAGTTAAAACGATAAGGGAATTTCATGCAAAGGATAGCGACTCATTGGATACTGAAGGGATTCATCCTGCTGCATGCGCTCTGCGTTGATGACGCCGGCGCCGAATCGGTTGTGGTAGGGCATTTTGATCAGGAAGTGGCTAGGGCTTTTGGCCCGGAAAATGGCCTGCCACCAGGCCCCGTGGACCAAGTTCAGATCATCCAATCCCTGGTATTGAGTCTGATTGGGGGTGCTTGGTATCAGTGGGATGGCAAGGATGCCTGGTTGCCTTTAAAAGCCCAAATCCCGGCTATCGAACCCTTGAACTTGCCTGATTCCTTGGCAGTTCAGTTATCTGGGAAAATAAACCAATCCATCAAGCTTAGATCGAAAGATCGATGGATTGCTGCCACCAGCGCGGGTCTTTTCATGCAGGCCACACAAGAACCAGAGCTCATGGAACCTATGGTCATCCACGACTCCGATGGACGACAATGGGGCACTCAAGATGTCAGGTGTGTTGCCGAGGATCACAAAGGGGAAATCTGGTTTGGTTGCAAGGCTGGTGTGGGGCATCTCAGCCAACAAGGGTGGCACTTTTATGAAGGCAAAGATGGACTCCCATACAATGACTTCCTGAGTATCGGCGTCGGACCTGATGGGGAAATATGGTTCGGAACCACCATGGGTTTGATTCGCTTTCGCGACGGAAAGTGGGCCTATCGACAGGGTAGGCGCTGGTTACCAAACGATGAGGTGAGATCACTGACTGTCGATGGTCAGGGCCGTTTATGGGCTGGAACCGGTAGTGGCATTGGCCTCATCGAATCCATCCCCATGACTCTGGAAGAAAA
>JALRAZ010000127.1 GCA_023257935.1 Verrucomicrobiota bacterium | reverse complement strand
TGACCAAACGAACGCAGGAGGAAAAGGCAGTGCCAAGTGGGGGGATTCTCTGCTTTACTCACATTCTGATCACACTCGGGCGCTTTCCTGTGACTGGGATGACGGTTTTTAAATGTCTTTTTGCTTTTTCGGTATGCATCTCTCATTCAAGCGCCATGGGTAACCGATTAATTTGATCCCAACCTCAATCTAGAAAGGAATCAAAACATGCATCCCTCTTATAATCATTACCGCTTCCTCAATGTTTCACAACTCACCATGCTCGGCGGCCGATGCTTGGTTCTTTTAAGTCTTTGCCTGGTCTCGCCTGAGTCCAAAGCAGGTACACTGGGCAGCATCATGAAGTGGGTTGGGAATGAAATTTTTGAACTGGCACTGGATGAGGTGGAGGGCGCGGCCTTGGACGCAGCACGTGACATGGTCACCCGTCCTGGAACCCTGACCGTCGAGGTGGATGATCTGAAGTTCGATGCCGCGCTTGCAGCCCAAAGGGTTTACTACCGGGATGACTTGGCTAGCGCCGAATACACCATTCAGCCTAATCACCTTCAGGGAGCTTTAATCATCGGGGATGGAGGGGCAGGCGGTTTGCTTGAGCGTAATTTTAGAGCGTATGACTGGCTGATCACCCAAGACGGTGAAACCTCCCATCACTTTGGGCAAGACTGGGCAGGTTTTAATGAATTTGAGCCTAAGCAAGAGGCGGTTTATCGAGATTTCGGATGGTTGCAGCAGTGGGAATGCAAGCACGTACTCACCACCAAATTGTCCAACACTGGCAAGGAGGACCTCAAACTTCCCTACCCTGGGGTGCCCGATCACTTCACCATCCATATCCAATACAAACTGGCTGATTTAGCATACGAGGGATGGGGGCAAATCAAATCAACAGAGCGTGACCAGTACTCATTCAAGCAAGAGCCGGTCAAGGCCACTATGCCCACCACCGTGACAAACCTGGATTTAGTGGAAAAGGACAGCGAAATCATCCAAGGCCCCATTGCACTTGGCAAATGCACCCGCCGATGGGAACTGAAATTCGATACCTTTGACCTTTCCAAGGTGAGCTTGGACGGCACAGGTCTGGTCGATGAGCTGAGGCGAATCTTTTTTGACGATTCCGAATGGACCGTCCGCCAGGAAATTGATGCAGGCCTGTTTTGATTCTTATGTTTGGATCCTAGTATTTTGATCGTAGTTACCCACCTCAAAAACCATACCCCAGCAAGTCATTCGAACCTTCTACCACCTTCAATCATGCAGGATGCTTTTTCTCAAACCACAGCTCGGAAACGAAGGGTTCTGGCCATCACCGGGTTGGTGCTCCTGATCCTGGCCGGGTGGCTTTGGCTTTGGGAATACGAGCACGACAAATCATCTGGCGAGAAAGCTCTCGATGAGCTTGGAGTCAGCACATCCGAGCCTGACCCAGTGGTGCCCAACGCACAGCCCGCTGGAACCAGGCTCACCATGGGAATCAGAGAGAGCATTGAAAATGCCCGATTGGAGGCTGAGACAAAGCAGCAGGCACAGCGGGCGAGCGATGAAGCCGCCGAGGCTGAGGCCAAGCGCCTGGCCCACTGGCGGGCTCACTTCCCCTACCCCAAGCAAACCAACCCCATCCTGGTACATGATCCTTCTCGCTACGACATCCACAACCCGCTAACCTTCAACGATGACCCGGTGATGGAAAATGCGGTCAAAGACCACGCGTTCATGACTTGTTTTTATGAAAACCCTCAGATTAACTGGCCTGAATTCGAGCAGCTCTATCATCTATTGGAAGCCGTGGACCGCGGCGACAACCCACGGATCACGGCTCAAATATTCAGTCACCTCCAGCTCTACCACAAGACGGTTTACTACGGACGGGATGCCTTCGGGCCCAAGACACCAGAAGAGGCTTATGAAAGTTATGCCGATCCCATCGTGGGGCTGCTGGTGCTGGACCGATACTGGCCGGACCGCCCCCCCATGAGTCTGGAAGACGCCCGCCAATACCGGGATCGACTCCTAAAGGAAATCCCGCCTGATCGGCTGATCCCCAAACGCCAGCCAAACGAGTTCTTTGCCACCAGTGGCCGCGCCATGCGAAATCTCAAAGCGGGGGACCCCCTGCTCACCTCCAACCCCAACATCCTCTATTACGGACCGAGGTTCATGCCACCCAACCCAGAGGAGCCCCCCCCAAAGCAGCAGGATCATTTCATGGATTTTATCCGCTCTCAGCTCCCGAATCCCTC
>JALRAZ010000111.1 GCA_023257935.1 Verrucomicrobiota bacterium | reverse complement strand
TCACTGCAAGATGGCAAGGTAGTGATCGAGTTCACCGGTACGCTCAAGAGTGCGGATTCTGTGACTGGTCCATACAATGCCGTGGCAGGGGCCTCCTCGCCTTATTCGGTGGCACCCGCCAAAGCGGCTGAGTTCTACATCGCCGAATAAGCGATCGATCGCTTCAGTCCATCGAGAATAATCAGCGGGCGGCATCCTAAGGGTGCCGCCCGTTTTTTATTTCCAACCTTCATCGAATCGATTTTGTATCCTGACTCGCCACTCGCCCCTGCCCACAAGTGGCATTTTTGACCCTTATTCTTTGCTTTCTAGCCATAGAAAAAATCAATATTTCAAAAAGATAAAAAAGAAGCTTTTTTGTAAAAAATTTAGAGACAAAAATACCAAAAGCAGCAAGAATTTCTAAATCCCGCCAATTGCATGCCTTCATGGTGTGCCCATTGACGGTGAATTATGTTCGCCCAAATCTGTATGGGACTTGGTATTGGCTCGAGTGGGTCTGGTTCATTGAAGTGTTCATTACATTGTATCAGGACATCTTAAAATACCGTGTGCGGTGTGTTGATGCGATGACTTAACATGGTGATCCCTAGGTTCACGGGTTTGGAGAACTTCGTCATAAAAACTAGTCAAAAAGTATGAACAATAAGTGCATAACCAAGCTCCTCCTTGTGCTCATTGGACTCTGTGGCGGCTCCTCAGCCAACGCAGCTGCCCCCTCTGAGGCCCAGGGACGTATTACCGTTCGTGAGTATCATGTGGGCGGCGCTAACGCCATAAATCGTCTCACCGACCATGCAGGGTATCCGGACTCTCCCGATGCCGTTTACTATCCCATTCATTTTGAGTGGCCTACGGGCCCCACTGGACTGGATGAGGATGCCACCGATCAACCTCCCGGCGATATCAGGAACAACTATGCCTGGGAAATCAGGGGCTACTATCATCCTGATCGCACAGGAGAGCATTTTTTTGCCATTGCCTCGGATGACCCGGGCGAATTATGGCTTTCCACCGATGATAGCTATGACAACCTGGAATTGATCGCCAATGAGCCGACTTGGAATCCAGTGCGTGCTTTTGGTTCCGAGGACCGTCGCTCTTATGTGGATCTCGGCACCAACGATGAACGCCTGCAGAACTGGTCTAAGGGCATTCAACTTCAGAAGGGGCAGGCTTATGCCATCATGGCCCGTGCTGTTGAAGGAGGGGGTGGGGACAACCTTGCCGTGGCCCACAGCAATGAAATGTGGTTTGACAATGGGATGGAGCCTATCCCTGGAAGTTTTCTTTCCACCTTCGATCGATCCTCTCTCTCCGGCACGTTTCTCTCTGGAGTCTCTGGTGGTGCTGATTATGTTACCATCACCCTTAAGGATGGTGAAGGCCTTGGTTCCACTACAGTTGATCAGGATAGCGTGAGTGCTACCCTTGATGGCGTGGCCATCGAGCTGACAGCTTCCAAGGAAGGGGCTATCACGACAGCGACTCACTCGGTCACAGGAAGTTTTCTGGCCTCCCTTAGCGATCATGAGGTGGAGGTAACTTGGAAGGATTCCTCTGGAACCGAAATGAAAGCGGTCAAGTCCTTTACAGTGGGGCAATTCGGGTTGGTTCCTGCCTCGCTCGCACTCAGTAACGTTGATACGAGCCAGCGTGGCTTCCTTTTCCGTACTGTTCAATCGGCTAGTGGCCTCTCTAACAATACTGATTTGCGTGAACGTCATCTCGCAGGTGAAGTGGGAGGCGATAACATTGCCGATGACTGGGGATCGGATGACTACATCTGGACAGTCGAGTTGATTAACTTCGACCAGGATGGGAACCCCCAGGGTGAGTTCCGTGACTCAGGAGATGGTAGTTCACAGGATGTCCCCGATGATTTCATTCCTGGAATCCCAGGTCTGGAGGGTGGTACTGACAACATTACTGGCGAAATGAATACTGTGGTCAGGATTCCCACAGCCGGTATGTATGTCTTTGGATTCAATTCTGATGATGGATTCAAGACCACTGCTGGGAATGATGCCGCAGACTCGGTTTATCTTGGTGGATTCAATGGGGGTCGAGGTGCTTCCACCACCAGTTTTAACGTGGTTTTCGAAGCTCCTGGTGACTATGCCATGCGTAGCATTTGGTATGAAGGTGGCGGTGGTGCTAACCTGGAATGGTTCACCATTTCTCCTAATAAGGCGCTCTTGAATGATTCGTCTAGCGGCGGTTTGGTTACTTTTGCCACCATGCCCGCTCTCTCAGCCAAGGTGACTGGAGTGACGCCTTCCAGTGGAGCGACCGGTGTGAGCCCGCAATCCGATATCTCTGTGACCATCGAGGACGCTACCGCTCAGGTAGATTCCAGCAGCGTCAACATCAGTCTTGACGGCGTAGCTGCCGAAGCGGCAGTCAGTAAATCTGGTGGTGTGACCACAGCTGTGATCGACCGGTCCAGTGCGGGACTTTGGGCTCCAGGACAACAAGTGACTGCCACCTTGAGCTACAAGGCTGGCAACAATACTCGGGAAGTCTCCTGGAGTTTCACCGTTGCCAACTACACCACGCTAAGCAAGGCGCGCACTGATGTGGGTTCGGGTGGCGATGCAGGTTTTGAGTTTCGCATCGTACAGAACGCCCAGGGACGCGGCAATAATACCGACGCTGCTGAAAGTCAGCTGGCCGGCAACCACGGTGATGGTGTGAACCTTGCGGATACCTTGGGTGGTGGCAAGGAATCGACCGATGCCAGTCGCCCGGGAATCATCTTCAATCTGGATGGCGTGATCAACTTTGATCAGGACGGAAACCCTCAGGGCGTATTCCGAGACAGTGGTGACGGAAGCACCACGGATCGGGCCGACGATTTCATTCCTGGTATTCCAGGATTGGAGGGCAGTACGGATAATATGTCAGCAGAAATCCTGACCTTTATCGAGTTCCCATCGGCAGGGTATTACACCATGATCTTTAATTCCGATGATGGTTTTCTTGTCTCCGAAACCCATGGTGCTGGTGATGATCGAGGGGCTACCTTGGGCGTGTTCAACGGGGGACGTGGTGCTTCCGATACGACCTTTGGGTTTGCCGTGGCAGAGGCTGGGGTCTACCCCGTCCGCGCTATTTGGTACGAAGGTGGCGGTGGGGCTAATCTTGAATGGTCCAGTATGGTGGGTGGCGAACGTGTCCTGATTAATGACACGGCCTCTGGGGGGCTCAAAGCCTACCGTTCTCGCAGTGGTATTCCCGCTGATGTGGAAGTCGGTGGGGATGGAGCCATATCCTCCGTGGCACTTGCCGATGGCAGTGTGGTCATCGAATACACGGGTACCCTCAAGAGTTCTGAGAGTGTGACCGGGCCTTACACAGCGGTCGGCGGTGCTAGTTCCCCTTATTCGGTTTCTCCTACTAAAGCGGCCGAGTTCTACATAGCCGAATAATTTGTTCGTTTGTATTCATTGTGTTGCAAGGCTGGGTGGCGTAAGTCACCCAGCCCTTTTTTCTGCCTGCTCTGAGTTTTAAAAGATCCCTACCTCGATCGACCTGGCTCGAACTGATGTGATTAGGCCTCAATCAGCTGCAGAATTGATCAAATAGCATTGAATCCCCCTGAGGATACCCTAGTTTTCAGATTGATGGCCGTTTTGGTTCACAATCAATCCAACAAGGGTGCTCTCCTAGACTTGGCTTCATCATGCCTACCGCCCATTGCTCCCTGGGCGTTATGGAAACATGGTCCTCTGGGTGGGATAATTTTTTTGGGTTGCTTTTGTGTCCTATCATCGATTCATGGCGCCCATGCTCAGGACATCGAGGGTGAAGCAAAGCGACTTAAGGACCTCGCTTCACAGGTGGTGAGGAAGATGCAGGGGCAGTATCCGGAGGATCCGCTTGTGATGATGCTCGTTGCCTCCCTGCATTACAACAA
>JALRAZ010000070.1 GCA_023257935.1 Verrucomicrobiota bacterium | reverse complement strand
TGGGTCTTCGACGGTCTGACTGACGTTGAACTGGTGATCGTCCAGCCGCCCAGCGTGAAGCGCTGGATGACGACGGTCGAGCGCATCAAGGCGTTCGAGGACGAACTGGCCCGCGCCGTCAAGATCGCGCTGAAGCCGGACGCGCCGCTGGCTGCCGGCGAACATTGCCGCTGGTGCGCAGCCAAGCCGGTCTGCCCGCTGATGACCGGCGCGATTGACCGCATCGCCAAGGCCAAGATTGAGGCGCTGCCGGTCGAGCAGATCGCGCATTATCTCGATCAAATCCCGATGGTCGAAGCGTTCATCAAGGACTTGCAGCAGTTGGCGCATGGCCTGATTGAAGAAGGCGCCGGCGTCCCGGGTTGGAAGCTGGTCAACAAGCGCGCGACGCGCCAGTGGACGGACCCCGACAAGGCTGCGGCGTTCCTGATGCAGACGGGCGTCGAGCCTTACGAAGAGAAACTTATTACGCCCGCAGCGGCTGAGAAGCTGCTGAAGAAGGCGAAGCAGAACTTGCCCGACGATCTTGTGGTCGCCGTGTCAAGCGGCTCTACTCTGGCCCCGGAGAGCGATCCCCGGCCCAGCGTGGTGTCAATCGGACAGACGCTGCGTAAGGCGCTGTCCAAAGTCCAGTAACGTCCAGTAACAAGGAACACTACAATGTCAGACATCGTTAAGTTTGCCGGCGCCAATCTGCCGTCAGTCAAGTCGCTCTCTTCGGCCCTGCGTTCGATGGAAGCCGACGTCCTTCGGTATGGGGGACGTCGTGCTGGCGGACATGCTTCGAGAGAAGGGGCTTTTTCCCCAACCCAGCTCTGTTTGCGATGTCTTTGTTCAGTTGACAGAGGAGTCACAGCGTGCCGAGGCTTTGTCGATGGTGCAGTCGCTGCGCGAAGCCGGATTCAAAGTAGAATGGGCCATGACGCCGGGAGGAGGCAGCAAGCAGTGGAAAATTGCCTGCGAACTGGGAGCTTCCCATGTGCTTTGCCTGGTTGAGATAGATGTGTGGGAGCTGAGAAAAACAAGTACTAAGGAGGCAAGACGCTGCAGCTCAAAGGAAGTGCTTGATGCCCTGGTTTAGCCAAGCCTTGTCTCATGCACAGCCCTGACATGGCCTGATTGGCTCCTTCTTTTTTAAACAAACCCAATTTTTGTTAAAATTGAATAAGTATCTCTTGACGGTGCTGGGTCGAAAGATAATCTACGCATATTCCTGAGCAATCAGTGCAATGCTAGTCGCTTGGCTTGTCTAGCGATTTGGGTTGTCCGTGCTCAAAGATTCGTATCACATCAACTTTAATCTCTCTTAGAAAAATTTTATGGCTAGCGGTCGCGTCAAGTGGTTTGACAACAAAAAAGGTTTTGGATTCATCGTCCAGGATGAATCAGGTGAGGATATTTTTGTCCATCATACTGCCATCAGTGGCGATGGCTTCAAGACCCTCAATGAGGGTGAGGTTGTCAATTTCGAGTTGATCGAGAGTGACAAGGGCTTGAAGGCGCAAAATGTTCAGCGCGGTTTGATGATGTAACCCATCTGAGGGGCCATGCAGGCTCTTCGCCAAAATCCCGGTTAATTCGGTATTTCTTGGGCTCTTTCCCTCGCGGGTAAGGCTTCAGTAAGATGGGTCTTTTGTGGATACACCGGTTCCTTCACTTTACATCCACGTTCCGTTTTGCTCGCACAAATGTGAGTACTGTGCGTTTTATTCCGAACTGCTCAAACCCGAGCAAGTCCAGCGCTTCGTGGAGTCGCTTTGTGGGGAGCTGAAACAGCTCGGACCAGCCCTCCAACCACGAACGATCTTTTTTGGTGGTGGGACCCCCTCGATACTCTCGCTGCATCAGTGGGAGACCATCCTAGATTGCATGCATGGCATGGGATGGGGCCAGATTCCTGAATGGACCGTTGAGTGTAACCCGGCAACGGTTTCTAAGGAAAAAGCCCAGCTCCTGAAACAAGGAGGCGTCAATCGCATATCCATGGGGGTGCAATCCATGGATGCTCACTTATTAGAGCGTCTCGGACGCATACACAGTAGGGAGCAAGTCTTTCGTTCCTTTGAAATTTTGAGAGGGGCAGGCTTTGAGAATATCAACCTCGATTTGATGTTCGGGATCCCAGGGCAGGATCTTAAGATCTGGCATGACACCCTCGATACCATTCACGCGCTGAATTCGGAACATCTCTCTGCTTACGAGGTGATCTATGAAGACGATACCCCGCTATTCCATCAAATGAAGGCTGGTGCTTTCGATGTGGATGAAGATCTCATAGAAAGTATGTATGAGAGCCTGATCGATCGTTCGACCGCAGCGGGTTATCATCAGTATGAGGTGGCGAACTTCGCCCGAAATCAAACATCTCAATCACCCTACGACGTGCCCCACTGGGCCTGCCAACACAATATCCATTATTGGCGAGCTGGTGACTATCATGCTGCCGGCCCTTCTTCCACAGAATATGTTCAGGGTGTTCGACGTCAACACGTTTCCAACACCAGCCTCTATTGCGATGGGGTGCAGTCAGGTGGAAGGGGGATCGTGTCGGAGGAGACGCTAATCCCTCCGGTTCAGCAAGGTGAATGGGCTGCTTTTGCGATGAGGATGAATCAGGGACTTGACTTCAAGTTGTTTGAGGAAAGATTTGGGCATCATCCTACACAGCTATGGGGCGAGCAGATGCAGTCAATCCAATCGCGTGGTCTTGCTGTGGTCGAAAAAGACCACTTTCGTCCGACTCCTTTGGGTATGCGCTTTGCTGATGCGGTCGGTTCGGAATTTGTGTATTTGCAGGATTGAAAAGCTATCGATTAACGATCATATTGGCCGATCCAGTAGGCGCTTGTTGTGGCTGACCGCTCAGGGTGGTTGGTTCCTTACAAAAATGTAACTTGAAGTCGTGGCGCCAATTTGATTTCAAAGACTTATAGAATTTAAAGGAGTTAGCGAACATGATTCATGTCGAAAAATTAGTGAAGGCATTTGGCCCTAAAATTGCCGTCAATCGTATTTCCTTTCAGGTTGAGCGCGGCGAGGTCCTAGGGTTTCTGGGGCCCAACGGTGCTGGGAAATCAACCACCATGCGCATGATTACCGGTTTTATCCCCCCAACCGAGGGTCAGGTCAGGGTAGGGGACCACAACATCATTGATCAGCCAATCCATGCCAAGCGTTTGATGGGCTACTTGCCTGAGAGTGCCCCTTGCTACCCGGATATGACCGTCCATGGTTTCCTTGATTTCGCAGCTGAAATCCGCGGTATTCGTGGGGGGGATCGCAAACGAGCCATTCATCGCGTCGTCGACTTGTGCTTCCTCGAATCGGTCTTGCACCAGAGTGTGGATACGCTTTCCAAAGGTTACCGCCACCGTACCTGCTTTGCCCAATCCATCATTCATGATCCGGATGTGCTGATTATGGATGAACCTACCGATGGTTTGGATCCGAACCAGAAGCATGAAGTGCGAGGGATCATCAAACGGATGGGTGAGAAAAAGGCCATTATTTTCTCAACCCACATCCTTGAAGAAGTTGAAGCTGTTTGTTCTCGAGCCATCATTATCGACAGGGGCGAGATCGTGGCCAATGGTACCCCAGATGAACTCAAAAACCGCTCGCGCAACGCAGGAACCGTTCATCTGCGCATTGGGGGCGTTTCCGGGACCATGGTTCGCGAGAAACTTCAACAGCTCAGCGGTGTCGAGCATGTGACACTCCTTTCTGAAGATGCCACTCATGCTGAGGTTTCCGTGAAACCCGAGGCCAGGGAGTCGGGTTCTTTGGGCGAACAAATTTCTGACCTGATCCATCGCGAGTCATGGCGCATACTCAAGCTCAATCGGCAGGAGGGTCGTCTGGACGAAGTTTTCAGGGACATCACTAAACCCGACACGATTAAAGAAGGAGGTAAGGCAGCATGAATCAAACTCGATCCAACATCTGGTGTGTGCTCAAACGTGAGTGGAAAGGTTATTTCGCGACCCCTGTTGCGTTTGTATTTATTGTGATATTTCTTGCCCTGATTGGTTTCTTTACCTTTAGCAGCCAACTGGGACAGTTTTTCGAACGCGAAGAGGCCAGCCTCTCTTCGTTTTTTACCTGGCACCCCTGGATTTATCTCTTCCTGGTGCCTTCGGTGGGCATGCGACTCTGGTCCGAGGAGCGACGTCAAGGAACCATGGAGCTCTTGCTAACGATGCCTGTGGCTCCATGGCACACCATTGTCGGGAAATTCCTAGCCTCGTGGGCCTTTTTGGCTTTGGCCCTGCTCCTTACCTTTCCGGTCGTTTTCACCACAGGTTATCTGGGTGATCCTGATTATGGACCAATTGTTTGCGGCTACATTGGAAGCATTTTCCTGGCTGGTGGCTATCTTGCTGTGAGCAGCATGACCTCAGCCTTGACCCGCAATCAGGTGATTAGCTTCATCCTCTCAGTGGTGATTTGCTTGTTCCTCATCCTGGCGGGTTTCCCCCCCGTGACCGACATGCTCATTCAATGGGCTCCGGGATGGTTGGTGGACACAGTATCCTCATTCAGTGTGATGACCCACTTTTTCAGTTTTCAACGAGGCGTGCTGGATTCTAGAGATATCATTTTCTTTTTGTCCCTGATTGGCTTTTGCCTCTTCACCACAAGTGTGATCTTAAGAAGCCTCCGAACCAACTGAAACCAACTCCACTCAAATCATGAACAACAAACAATCTGGATTCATAGCTTATTCATTTGTCGGCGTTGGCATCATGCTAGTGCTGCTGGTGGTGCTCAACTTGATATCGGGTCTGCTTACCCCGCTTCGTTTTGACTGGACGGCAGAAAAGCTCTACACGCTTTCAAAGGGCACAAAACAAATCCTTGGGGACCTGGACACTGACGTGGACATCCGCTTCTATGCCACGCGGGATGATAAGCTGATGCCAGTCCAACTCAAAAATTACATCAGTCACGTAGAGGATTTGCTCGATGAATATGCACAGTACGCCAACGGGCATCTGAAGATTACCAAATTCAATCCGGAGCCCGATTCCGATGCAGCTGATTCGGCCGCTATGGATGGCGTGACAGGGCAGATGATCTCCATCGGGGAATCCATCTATCTTGGCATGGCCATCAGCATGCTGGATACCACCGTCGCGATACCTTTTCTGGATCCTCAACGTGAGACCCTGTTGGAATACGATCTGACTCGAGCGATCACTCAGGTAGTCGTTGAAGACAAACCCGTTGTTGGCGTGATGAGTGCCTTGCCTGTCTTTGGTCAACAGCCCAACCCCATGATGATGCAAATGGGGCAAGCTCAACAGCAGCCAGCTTGGTTCATCATTGGCCAACTTCAGCAGGACTTTGAGGTGCGTGAATTACCCCTAAGCTCCGACAGCATTGACTCGGACTTGGATCTGCTGGTGTTGATTCATCCTAAGGATATCTCCCAGGAAACTCAATTTGCGGTAGATCAATACCTCCTAGGTGGGGGCAAGGTGGTCGCGTTCCTAGATCCTCTGGCCATCGTGGACCAAACCCCGAGCCCCAACGGCAACAATATGATGGGCCCCCCTCCATCTTCCAGCAACCTGGATTCTTTGTTAGCTGCTTGGGGGTTAGAGTTTGATACAAGTAAAGTGGTCGCTGATAGATCCTTTGCTCGTGAAATTTCCTTCCAGCGAGGCGTTCAACCACAAATGCAGCCCTGTTTCTTGTTTGTGGATGACAAGGGGATTAACACCGGAGACGTCGTTACCAGCCAGACAGACCAGTTGATGCTCCCTTTTGCAGGTGGATTTACTGGAACCCCAGCTGAGGGCTTGGAACAAACTATTCTGATTCATTCGACCGATCAGTCCCAGCTTGTGGATGCCTTCATGGCGCGTCTGTCAGGTGAACAGGTCCTGAAGGATTTCAAGGCCGAGGACAAAGAATATTCCCTAGGCATGCGTCTAACCGGTTCGTTCAAAACGGCCTTCCCTGAAGGTAAGCCAGGAGCGGACGCTGAAGAAGACCTCGATTCGGAGGATCCTCAACCACCAGCGGACGAACCGCTCAAGGAGTCAAAACAGGGAGCAGCGGTGCTTCTGTATGCGGATGCAGATTTCCTGTATGACAGCTTTGGTGTCAGCCAGCAGAATTTTCTCGGCGCACGTATGGTTCAGTTGCTCAACGGTAATGTGCCGCTGGTTCAGGCCTCAGTGGAACAGATGGCAGGTGATGAAAGGCTCATCACGGTTCGTGGTAGGGCCACCATGACTCGGCCGTTCACTCGTATTCGCGAAATGCAGGAACAGGCTCGGGACAGCTATCAGGCAAAGATCAATGAGCTGGAGGAAAAGAAACGGGAAGCCGAACAGAAAATCAACGATATCCAACGGACGCGTCAGGACGCCAATCAAGGCCAACGTTTTGTGCTGACCCCAGAGCAGCAGCAAGAGCTTGAGAAGCTTAGGGAAACCAACAAGCAGGTCGCCACGGACCTCAAGGAAATGCGCCGTAACCTTCGCAAGGATGTCGATTCACTACAAAACCGTTTGAAGTGGACGAATATTGCGGCTGTGCCTGCTTTAGTCACTCTTTTCGGACTTGTTAGTGCCTACAGAAAATCAAAGAAAACCGCAGCACGATGAACAATAAACAACTCTCCAAACTCGTCGTCGCCTTTTTGGCGGTCGCAGTGATCGGGTGGATACTGGTACAAAAGCGAAATCAGTCATGGAGCCAGGGAGAGGCCAGCATAGGCGGCCAGGTTATGCCCGAGTTCCCCTTGAATGAGGTTGAGAAACTCAGTATCCAGGATGCCAATGGGGAGGTCACACTCCTCAAGACCGAAGACACCTGGAAAGTAGAGCAGCGCGGTTCCTATGCGGCAGACTTTGCCAAAATCCGCGACTTACTCATCCAAGTGAGCGAGGTGAAAACCCTTCGCCCTATGCAGGTGGGGGAGAGCCAGCTAGGGCGTCTTGAATTGCTTGAGCCGGGAAGTGGTGACAAAGCGGGGACCCTGCTTACTTTTACAGGTAAGGAGGACAAAGTTTTGGGCAAATTGCTTCTTGGTAAGCAATCCATGAAGAAATCTGAGGCCTCCAGCTTTGGAGGCGGGGAATTCCCCGATGGCCGTTACCTGATGGCTGATGGAGATATCAATCGTATCAGCCAGGTATCCGAGGCATTCAGCAGCGTGAACACCGAAGCCAGCCAGTGGCTGGACAAGACTTTCTTCAAGGTTGAAAAACTCAAATCCATATCCCTTACCCATCCTGAATCGACAAACAGTTGGCATGTCACCCGTGAATCGGATACCGCCGACATGGTGCTAGCGGGTTTGGCAGAGGGAGAGGAATTGGACTCCAGTCGGTCCTACAGTC
>JALRAZ010000021.1 GCA_023257935.1 Verrucomicrobiota bacterium | reverse complement strand
AGGCTTACAAGGGCTTACTTGTCCTCAAATCAGGACTCCGTCACCGATGTGGATGGCATGCCCCACTTTATGGCTAAGTCACTGGCAACTTGCCACCTGGCTATTAAGATAAGAGGATCACGAACCAGATCGGCCCCTCATCCATCGCCCGGTTTTCCCTGCAGATGCTTACGACATGGATGAACCATTAGCCGACGTCCCATAGCTTCTCTACCGATCAGCATCACATGCTTCATGTCGCCCCTTGAGGTCGTCAGACTTAGGTCAATCAACCAGGTGCGCTTGCCTAGCTGTAGACTTGTACGGATAAAAAGACGCATTTCCGTGTGTCCATTAGATGATCGGATGCGTCGCCTAGCAACCACAGGGTGGGCATGCATGACTTGAATTGCCTCATCAATGCGCGAGCTGAGCTTAAAAAGCACCCACAACTTCTGCTCGCGAATTTCGGTTCGCATGTCTTGAACCAATAATGCTGATGAGCGTGCTCCTGTATCAATTTTGGCTTCGATCGGCGCTTCAATCAGGCCTGGGAGCCTGACCCATTCACGCCACCCAACCAGCATGGTCCCCGCACTCATATCAGATTGCTTTCCATTGATGAACTCACTACCTTGTGCCAGCTTTTTTGAGTGGGCCAGGGGCTTCACTCAATCAAGATCGATGCATGAAAATAGCTATTCTATCGCGTAGCCCAAGCCTTTATTCAACAAATCGGCTAGTCGAGGCGGCAAGATTCAAAGGACATGAGGCCAGGGTCATCAACCCTTTGAAATGCTATATGAATATCACCGCACATCGCCCCGAGATCTACTATCGGCAGGAAAAACTCGAAGGCTTTGATGCTGTGATTCCTCGCATTGGTGCGTCCATTACATTTTATGGGCTAGCTGTATTGAGGCAATTTGAAATGATGGGTGTTTACTGTCTCAACGAATCGGTCGCTATTGGGCGGTCTCGCGACAAGCTTCGTAGCCTCCAGCTCCTCTCCCGAAAGGGAATTGGCATGCCAATCACAGCATTTGCACACAGCCCAGATGACACGCGGAATGTGATCGACCTGGTGAAGGGCGCTCCTCTGGTTCTGAAGCTTCTGGAGGGGACTCAAGGGGTCGGCGTGGTCATGGCTGAAACCAACAAGGCGGCCGAAAGCGTGATCGAAGCATTCAGGGGGCTGCACGCCAACATCCTTGTTCAGGAATTTATCGCGGAGGCCGGAGGTACGGATATAAGGTGTCTGGTTGTTGGAGACCGAGTCATGGCAGCAATGAAACGGACAGCCAAGGACGGGGAATTCCGCTCTAACTTACATCGTGGTGGAAGTGCTGCGGCTATCAAGTTGACTCCAGAGGAACGTTCAACTGCCATCCGCTCAGCGCGTATTCTCGGATTGAATTGCGCCGGTGTTGACATCCTTCGATCCAATCATGGGCCCGTGGTTATGGAGGTAAATTCCTCACCAGGCCTGCGCGGCATAGAGGAGTGCACCTCTAAGGATGTGGCTGGCCGCATCATCGAATTCATCGAAAAAAATGCCAAACCAGGCAAAACCAAGACCAAGGGCAAAGGTTAGACTGTGGCTATTGCTTGAGCTGCAGCCATTCTATTTCCAACAGCCCCTCAGGCAACTCGATCTGGTCAGGCAAAATCAGGTAAACAGTGCGATGTGAGGCATTCCAGGCCCGGACAAATGCCTCAACTGGGTAAGATGTGTTCACTTGGGGACAGCGAGCCGGATCATTGACCAAGATGCGACCCTCCTGATCCCACCCCGTCATCACGATCAAATGACCGTCATTGTTGCCCTTAACTGCCTTGCCCTTCAGCAGGTCGTAGGAGACGGAGATTGCCACCGGAATACCTTTTTCGATGAGCGAGAAGAGGGACTCCATTGACCTCAATCTGCAGACCCAGCTGCGAAGGCCAGCATGTGCTCCGGCATAAGCAACATTGAAAGACCAGTTCCCTGTGCCTGGCCATCCTGGATCAAAAATACCAGCCGCTACCTGTGGGACAGTATGCGACCACTGGGTTCGCTGCATTTGATCCGCCCAGTATTGCATGATCATGGTGACCGAAGTAGGGCTGCACCAAACCTTACCTCCAATATAGTCAAATTGACATCGCGCTGGCACTTCCAGCATGACCGCTGAGGCAGGAGCTTTGACTGCCACCTCATTGGCCCCAACAGCTGGCTTCCCCACACAAAGACCGAGCAAGCTGACGACCTCAGCAGCAGAACGATCACCTTCGACACGCAGACGGAGTCGTGCGCTCAAAGCACTCTGACGCAGGATCAGTGTGTCGGTATAGACGACCCCGTATGGGTCATCCTGGTGATTGATGCTGGTCCTTGTTCCTTCTTGTCCTCGCTCCTGAGCTTCTGAGTGCCAGCATCCAAACTGGTAAGTTTTCCGTATGTCATGCTCAAACTGGATTTCTAGATCAACCCAGACTCGTTGGTCCGGATGGGTTGCCACATTCCACGAGGGAATCCAATGCGTCCCGGAAGGCCATGCCCCGTCAATCTTTGCCTCATAGATAGTTGAACCGTCTGAAGATTGAGACTTTACTGGGCTAAGTTGAGTCCAACCGATGAAACGGAATCCATGTTCATCAGTTTCAGCTCTTGCAGGCTTCATGATCGGACTGAGCAACATGAGCATCAATACCGTATAAAAGGTTAATCGGGTGTTCACTTGGGATTTCTTTAGGAGTCCACTGCCTTGGCCCATGAAGGATTGGGTAGATCTTGTATGAAGTCTAGCTCCTGATCTGCCACTTCGCGATATCCAAATTGCCTGACAAAATCAGCACCTTTGATACCTTCGTGCCTTGCGCGCTGCGGATCCTCTAGCAAATGAATGATTTTCATAGCAGCCTCTTGCGGGAATCTAGAAGGGACTAACTGAATAACCGATTCGAACAGCTCACGGAAAACGGGTAATTCATAGGCCACCACCGGCAAACCACTTGCGAGCATTTCTGTCACGCTTAGTCCCCAACCTTCCTCGAATGACAAACTCAGGCCTACCCGAGCCTTGCGCAGATACCCGTTCTTTACAGCCTCGGATACACCCCCAGCGAACGTGACGTGACGAGATAAACCTGCCTCTGCAAATTGTGCCATCAACGCTTTGCGATGGGGGCCTTCCCCCACAACAATCAAGGTTGAATTGGGACGTTGAGAACACACATGACGCCAGCACGCAAGGAGGTCAAACACGCCCTTCTGCTCGTGGACCCTACCAAGCAGGATCACATCGTATTGTTTGGCCTCTTCGAAGGTTTGATCGATCGCAGAAAAATCCAAGCCGCAACCAACCACTTGGACCTCATGCCTCGGCCATCCCCAACGCTGACGCCAAAGCGCATAGGCTTTGGCGACAGTCTGGCTTAG
>JALRAZ010000412.1 GCA_023257935.1 Verrucomicrobiota bacterium | reverse complement strand
TGAATTACGTAACAAAGCACCAGATCATAGAGGAACCAAAAATGCCAAAGGAAAATTTCCGGAAAAGGATAGGGGCGTCCCGTCAAACCGTATGTGGCCAAGGCTAGAAAGGAATCCAGATAATTGCCCTGCTGAATCTCCGGCCGTAAGGGATTGAGCATTCCCAGCCAGCAGAAAAAATAACTGCATTCGGAAAAAATGAATAGCCTCGGTGGCCAGCAGATTCAGTGAATCAGTCATACGCGAGCCCGCTATCCAGCCCCAGCTGGATTCCCGATAAAACATGGAAACATGCATCACCAACCCAAGTAGCATGGCGACGGCTCGCACCAGGTCCAAACCGTGGTATCTTTTTGATGATTTCATATCAGGATGAGACGGCATGGCACCGTAGCCAGAGGGGTTGGTCTTAAGATGCTAAAAAAACAGCCTGATTTGAACACTTTTTTTCAAGGGTAAACCTTGGACTTCTCCTTCAGAAGAAGTCGATGATTCAACGGTTAGTCTAAAAATGAGCCATAGCGTGATCGAATCGGCATGCAATGGTTTGATTCGATCAGCATTTCAGGCTATTGATGGGAGGTAGATATTCGCACTCATGCAATGTATACCCCAGCTCCTTTGGCCTTTGATCCTGTTCAGCTTGATCGGATCGCAAGTCATTTCGCGAGCCCAGGACTTCAACCGGCAAATCCGCCCCATCCTGGCCAGTAAATGTTTTGCCTGCCATGGACCTGATAAGGAATCGCGCCAAGCCAAACTAAGGCTGGATCGACGCGATTCAGCCATCGCAGCCGAGGCCTTGGTGCCAGGCAATCTCAAGGAAAGTGAGCTTCACTACCGAATCCATTCTAAGGATCCGGACGATGTGATGCCTCCTCCAGAATCAAACCAAAGCTTGACCCCTGAGGAAATCGATTTACTGGATCAATGGATTGAGGCTGGGGCACGGTATGACCAACACTGGGCTTTTGTCGCTCCAAACCAGCCTCCTATTCCTAGCCCTGCCACTCATTGGCAGGAGAATCCCATAGACGCCTTCACCTTGCAGTCCATGAAGGAGCGCGGTTTCGAGCCCTCAAAGCCAGCCTCGCCCGAAATGCTGCTCCGCCGCCTCTATCTGGATTTGACGGGACTCCCCCCTGCTCCGGAAGAAGTCAAAGCCTTTATCGAGGAAGCCAACCAAGAAGCCTACATTCGAATCGTGGATCGCCTTTTGGCTTCCCCTGCCTACGGAGAAAAATGGGGACGAGAATGGCTGGACATTGCCCGCTACGCTGACACCAACGGCTACGAAAAGGACAGACCGCGCAGCATGTGGCCCTACCGTGATTGGGTCATTCGCAGCCTCAATGCTGACATGCCATTCGATCAATTCACCATCGAACAACTTGCCGGGGACATGCTTCCAGGGGCGACTCAGGATCAACGCATTGCCACGGGCTTTCATCGGAACACCCAACTCAACGAGGAAGGCGGAATCGACCCTCTCGAATTCCGCTTCTACGCGGCAGTCGATCGAGTGGCAACCACGGGAACCGCCTGGATGGGCCTGACCACAGGTTGCGCTCAATGCCACACCCACAAATACGACCCCATCACGCATGAAGAATATTATGGTTTGATGGCATTATTGGACAATGTGGAAGAGCCTGATCTGATCCTCGAGTCACCTTCCCAGATGACTCAGCGCAGGCAGGTAAACACAACATTAGCCAGGGAGCGTGTGCGACTGCAGGAAAACACACCGGGCTTCGAATCAGCTTTCACCGCATGGCTCAAGCAAGCTCAAGAGAGCGCAACCCAGTGGATCACCCTGACACCTACGGCCATGAAAACCAACCTTCCCGGTCTATCAAATTCGTCCCGCAGTAAGCGAGGCGCTTCTAGACCAGAATGACCTCACCCTGGCAGAATTATTCACTCAGAAAGACCAGGCGGATCAGAGCGGACCAGGGTGGTATACACGCGATCTGGACATCCAG
>JALRAZ010000272.1 GCA_023257935.1 Verrucomicrobiota bacterium | reverse complement strand
GATGACGCCATGCCCCGTATAGGCATGGATGAAGGTGGCGCGCTCGGTCTGGATCCCGAGATGCTTGGCCACGCAGCCGTCCCGCATCCGGAACAGGAGCGCGTCTGCCGGATCGGCATCCTCCAGGGGCTTGCGGATCAGCCAACGCTCGGCCGCGCGCAGGATCGCCTCGTCCCCCGAGGGTTCGGACCAGTCCTGCGTATAGGCGGGGATCTCCTCCGGCTCGGGCCCCAGCACCACGCGCCAGACGCCGCGCAAAAGGCCGAGGCAGTCGGTCCCCGCCCCCTTGCAATGAGCAGTATCCTCTCAATCAAAGTATTCAAGCGTCGACCAGTCAACGGAGTGAATATCCCATTGACCTAGCCAATCCCAGATTCCAATATCCGTGCCTGCCGGGTGGATAGTAGGTGAATCCGGTGGTTCTGGAAAGAGCCTCCGAGCCCACGCCCTTCACCCATCATCTTTAGAACGCTGAACACGCATATGACCAAACTGGACGACCTTTACGCCAATCTCACTCTGCCCACCAAGGCCAAGTTGGCCCTTATCGTGCTTGATGGGGTTGGAGACCTTGCTGTCAAGGATCACGCTTACCAGACACCGCTGGAAGCTGCTGCAACCCCCAACATGGACCAACTGAGTCGAGAGGCTATTCAGGGAAGGATGACTCCTGTTGCCCCAGGGATTACTCCTGGAAGTGGGCCAGGGCATCTCGCCTTGTTTGGTTACGACCCGATCGAGACACAGGTCGGACGAGGGGTGATCGAAGCTCTCGGGTTGGGTTTGGAACTCAAACCGGGTGATGTCGCTGCCCGAGCCAATTTTTGCAGCCTGGATGCAGAAGGGTTGGTCACCGACCGACGTGCCGGCAGGATCGAAACGGATGTTTGTGAGCGTCTTTGTGGCTTGCTGGCCTCCAAGATTAAACAAGTGGGCTCGGCCGAGGTGATCATTCAACCGGGCAAAGGACACCGGTTTGTGGTGATTTTCAGGGGAGCTGGGCTTGAGGGGCCGATCCTTGATACCGACCCACAGCGGGAGGGGCTTCCCATATCCAAGGCGGTGCCTGCCAATGCCGAATCAGCCGGGGCTCAGAAGGCTGCCGATCTGATCAACGCATTTTACGAGGTGGCCCTCCCGATTCTTAAGGATGAAAAGCCGGCTAATGGATTCCTCATGCGAGGCATCGCGCACCAGCCAAATATCCCTACCTTTCAGGAGCGCTACCAGCTTAAGCCAGCCTGTCTTGCGGTTTATCCCATGTATAAAGGTCTTGCTCAGTTGGTTGGCATGACCAAGGTTGAGGGGCCTCAAACCATCGGGGAGCAGTTTAATCGTTATCTTGAGATCTACGACGACTATGACTTCTTCTTCATCCATTACAAGTACACCGACATGCACGGCGAAGATGGGAATTTTGAAGCCAAGAAAAAGGCCATTGAAGAGCTGGATCAAGCCTTGCCGATACTGCTGCAAAAACGGCCAGATGTCATCGCCATCACTGGAGATCATTCAACCCCATGTCCGATGAAGGGCCATTCATGGCATCCCCAACCGGTGTTGCTCAGTTCGGCTTTTTCTGGGACCGACAAATTGGAACGCTTCACTGAGACGGGTGCCAACCTTGGTTCTTTGGGTATTTTTGAAGCCAAATTCCTCATGCGCCACATGCAGGCTCATGCCAGGATGTTTGATAAATACGGCGCCTGATCGATTGAGTCATGAATTGGCATGTGAAGCTTGTCATGGAGCTTGATGTCCCACCACTGAACGTATGAAGGCAGTCATCTTGGCAGCAGGCAAGGGGACCCGGATGGGTGGCCTGACCCAGGAAATCCCCAAACCAATGCTTCTTGTCGAAGGTAAGCCCATCCTGGAGCACATTGTTTCTGGCCTGGCCTCGGCAGGTATTCATGAAATCTGCTTAATCACCGGATGGAAGGCGGAGGTTATCAAGCAGCACTTTGGCGATGGACAACGCTTCGGTGTCCAACTCACATACTGCTCCCAAGAGGTGCAGGACGGAACGGGAAGAGCAGCCTTGCCGGCAAGGGAATTTGTCGGGGAGGACGATTTTTTACTGACTTACGGTGACATCCTTGTTCGTCCAGATACCTATCAGGACATGCTTGGCAGGTATGCTGAGGACGCTTTTGATGGCCTCTTGACTGTAACCGAAGGTGAGGATGTGACAAAAGGAGGGATTAATTTCTTCGATGAGGCCTTCTGCCTAACTCGGCTTATCGAGAAACCCACACCCGAACAACTCCAAGCCCTCCAGCAGGAAGGATTGATCCAGCCAGGGTCGCCAATTTATTACAATGCTGGCATTTACCTTTTTAACCACAGAGCATTTGATCAAATGGCTCAATTGACCAAGTCTCCCAGAGGTGAATACGAATTGACCGACGCTATTTCAGCCATCGTCAAGCAAGGGGGTAAGATGGCTGGATTGAAAATCAAGGGGCGATGGGTTGATGTCCGTGATCCTGAGGTTTTGGCTTCCCTGGCAGAAGGTGCCCAGACCTAGGGTTGCATGATCAGCGGTTCAGGCTATTGATTGTACATGACAAATCGGGATTCAAAGCATCTGGCTGATCCATCCACCCCCACGCCATGGCTCGGGAAACTGTTTGCCTGGGGTATTGCGGGTATTTTCCTCATGGTTGGGTTGGGGCTTTGGGCAATTTACAACTTCCAGAGCAAGGCACCCCGGATTGAGCCTGCTCCTCTGGCCGAGCCGAAAGAGCCAGATTTTAATTAGGCCTTAATCTAAATGAAGTTGACCTGGCTTTGACTGAGCCCCATCGAGTGTTGGCTTGAATGGCATGGGGCATTAGGTAACCTACAATTTATCCCAATTGCCCTTTTTATGGCTCATCTTGTTCCACCAACTCCTCGCGGTAGACGTCAGTTCCTTTCTGAGCTGGGTATGGGCTTTGGAAGCCTTGGCTTGAGTAGTTTGCTTGGGGGCACGGGCTTACTTTCTGGTGTCCCGAGAGCGGAGGCCTCGAACCAGGTGCCACTGGCGCCGAGACACCCGTATCTTCCCGGCAAGGCCAAGAGGGTGATTCATCTTTTCATGAATGGTGGGCCTTCCCACGTGGATACCTTTGATCCTAAGCCAGCCTTGACAAGGCGCGCCGGTCAAATGCTGCCCACTGGCAACTTGCGAACTGAACGACAGACCGGTGCTGCCTTTGCCTCTCCCTTTGCCTTCAGTCGGCACGGTCAGAGCGGGATTGAAGTGAGCGAGCTATTTCCTCATGTGGCTGCATCCATCGATGAAATTGCTGTCATTCGCTCAATGAAGGCTGATGTGCCCAACCATGAACCGTCCTTGATGTTGATGAATTGCGGGGAAGCGCGTTTGGTCCGCCCAAGCGTTGGCTCGTGGGTCACCTATGGTCTGGGGAGTGATAATCAGAATTTGCCAGGATTTATCGTCATGTGCCCTGGCGGTTACCCCATCCAAGAATCTCAGAACTGGCAGTCGGGTTTTCTCCCGGGTGTCTTCCAAGGTACTTATGTCGATACGAGGCATCGTGAGGTTGAAAAGCTCATAGAACACATTCAGAATCAGCGACTCAGTGCGGACGATCAGCGACATCAATTGGATTTGTTGGAGCGGATCAATCGACGGCACCTTTCACAACGGCCAGGGGACCCTCAACTGGAGACCCGCATTGAATCCTTTGAGTTGGCCTATCGCATGCAAATGGATGCCACCGATGCCTTTGATATCGGTCGAGAACCAGAGTTCATTCGCCAGATGTATGGGGATGGGGTTCAGGGCAGGCAGATGCTTATTGCCAGGCGTCTGCTGGAGCGAGGGGTTCGATTTGTCCAGCTATGGCATGGGGCTGGGCAGCCTTGGGATAACCACGATGACATTGAGAAGAATCATCGTCGACTGGCTGCTGAATGCGATCAGCCCATTGGGGCGCTGCTGAGGGATCTCAAACAGCGTGGTATGCTTGAGGATACTTTAGTGGTATGGGGTGGTGAGTTTGGTCGCACCCCCACGGTTGAGCTGCCTAAGCCTGGCGCCAATGCCGGCAAAATCAATGGTCGCGATCACAATCACCACGGGTTCAGTATGTGGTTAGCCGGGGGCGGGATTCGAGGGGGGACCGTTCACGGATCGACTGATGAATTTGGTTTTAGGGCTGTGGAAGATGTTGTGCATGTCCATGATCTTCATGCTACAATCCTTTGGTTGCTTGGTTTCGATCACGAAGCGTTCACTTTTCGCTATGCTGGGCGAGACTTTCGACTGACTGATGTGCATGGGAAGGTGATTCATTCTCTGCTGGCGTGAGTTGTTTGCTCTTCGCCGACTTGCCCAATTTGCTGACCCCTTGGCACCGGTGTATGCTACCTTTTTGGGCTGCCACAGGTGAGAATGTGATTTTGACAGCTGTCCCGGATTAGCTCAAAATCTCCTCATATCCTCCTTGGTGTATCACTCACCTACGGATAGATCGTTCAACTTATGAGCCCCATGCTTTCACCTTTGCCTCGATTATCCTTTGGTCACTTTCTAACCCTTGCCCTAATGCTTGCGACTTGGAGCTTAGAAGGTGCAGGCCGGCAGCTCAGCGGACCCCATGCACCCGCATCCAGTCAACCGGTGCCTCCACTCCTGGCTCCTTCTACCTTCACTGTCCCTGAAGGGTTTGAAATGAGACTTTTTGCCAGTGAACCCGAGGTGGTCAACCCGGTTGCCATGGATTGGGACGAACGGGGGCGTCTCTGGGTATTGGAGCTTTTTGAATACCCTGAAGGGGCTAGACGCGGCGAGCGACCTCGAGATCGGATTAGGATTTTAGAGGATACAGATGCCGACGGTCGAGCGGATCAATCCACCTTGTTTGCTGATGGTCTCAACCTGGCCACTGGCCTATTGCTTGGCAACGGGGGTGTCTTTGTCGGGCAGGCTCCTTACCTCCTCTTTTTGGAGGATACCGATGGGGATGATCGGGCAGACAAGCGGACGACTCTCCTGGGAGGTTTCGGACTTGAGGATCGTCATGAACTACTTAACGGCTTCACTTGGGGTCCTGATGGTTGGCTCTACATGACCCAGGGTGTTTTCACTCATTCTAAGGTGACTGATCCGGACCACCCCGAAAGGGGAGAGGTGGTCATGAACGCGGCAGTGGCCCGCTACCACCCCTTGACTAAACACTTTGAGATATTTTCCGATGGTGCCTCCAATCAGTGGCATGTGGATTTTGACCGCTATGGCAATGCCTTTGTGAGTGCCTGCGTGATCGATCATTTGTTCCACATGGCTCCAGGAGGCCTCTATGTCAGACAGGCCGGCCGGCCCGAGTTTGCTTACAGCTACGGCCTGTTGCCTTCCATCGTGGATCATCGTCACTACCGTGCTGCCTACAGTGGCATCGCCATTTATCAGGGGCATCAATATCCCGAGGCTTTTTCGGGGCGCGTCCTCATGGGGAATATTCACGAAAATGCCGTGAATATGGATTCTCTTGAACCGCGTGGTTCATCCTTCAAGGCCCATGCAATGGACAATTTTGTGCAATCTAGCGATGGTTGGTTTCGGGCGGTGAGTGAGCAGATAGGCCCGGATGGGGTGGTATGGATCGCCGACTGGTATGACAAATACCCTTGCTATCAAAATGCCAAGGCGGATCCGGAAGGGGTGGACCGATCCTACGGGCGTATATGGCGCGTGGTCTACACCGGAGACCATCCCGGCAAGTCGGTTCCCAGTCGCCCGGCTGCAAATATGGACCTAGCCAGGTTAACTAGCTCAGAGTTGGTTTCGCTCCTTGATCATCCCAATGTATGGCACCGAGAAACGGCTCAGCGACTTCTGCATGAAAGGCGTGATCCCGATTCGAAGGCGTCTCTGGTGGCGTTGATGGATGCGGGTACGCGAGAGGAGGGTCGACTCACTGCCTTATGGACCCTGCATGGCAGTGGTTTGCTTGATGAATCCATCCTGGACCAGGCAGCGGATCATGAGGATTTCTCCCTTCGCATGTGGGCCGCTCGGCTGACTGGAGAGAGGAGCGCTGATCACTGGCAATCTCTTGCCAGATTGCAGGAACTGGCTCTGGATCCTAATCCATCTGTGCGGGCTGCGGTGGCGACTGCCTTGAGGCAATACAGTTCGGGATCCTTGACGATCAACACCCCTGCAAGGTCTCAAGTCAGCCTTGAAGAGCTGGGTCCGATTTTCGATGGACTGATTCGTTCCTCGGCTGAAGACCTCGATCCCTTGATCCCGTTCATGACTTGGATGGCAGCGGAGCCGTGGATAGCTAGCGATCCTTCGGTTGTGATTGATTGGTTGATTGCTCAAGGACCTGATTGTCTGCCTTTGAGTGGTGAACTCACCTACAAGACGGTGAGGCGACTTTGTGACAAGGCCGATCAGACTGGTCTGGTCCGGGCCACAGATCTGGTCGAGCGTCTGTTGGATGGTGACCCAACAATGTTTGGGATGGCTTTGAAAGGGTTAGCCGAGGGTCAGGCTATCCATGGTTTGCCTGCTCCGCCCCAAGCAGGGCGGCTGCTGCAGAGGATGTTGCAGGACGCAAAGCCCGAGCACAGGCAATGGGTCATGCAGCTTGGAGTCCTGTGGGGGGATGCGCCGACCAAGGGTGGCATTGTTCAACTCATAGCCGATGAGAAGACAGGATCAGAGCTTTTTCAAATGGCCTTGGACATGGCAAGTCGGTTTCAAAGTCAGGCTCTCAGTGAGGCCCTTCTTCAGCGGTTCAGTCAGGAGCCAAAGGGCCAGAGAAGCCCGGAGCTCATACGAGCCATGCGTGAACAGGAAGATGAGAGGATGGCTGAGGCGATGATAGCATCTTGGTCCTCTCTCAGAGGCCCGTCGCGCCTGGAAGCGATCAACTTGTTGGTTTCGCGCAATGCTTGGACGAGCCGGCTTGTAGAAGCCATTGCTGAAGGAAAAGTGGCAGCCTCTGATCTGCCAGCCTCAGTGATCCGGAGCCTTGTGCAGCATCGGGATGAATCCATACAAAGGGCGGCTCAGGCAAGCATTGGCCAGTTTCGCGCCCCCAATGCAGACATGGATCGCCTCATAGCAAGCAAAAGAGAGGTCGTGCTCAACGGTGAGGTGGACCTTGAGCGAGGTAAGGAGCTGGCAGAAACCACGTGTCTGATATGTCATCAGCTTCACGGTAAGGGTGCCTCAGTAGGGCCTGACCTGACTGGGGTAGGGCGTTCCACCCTGGATGCGCTGCTGGCCAATGTGATCAACCCTAATCAGATCATCGGGGCCGGCTATGAGAATGTGGTGATTGAAACCCGAGACGATCGATCTTTTAGTGGGCGAGTCCTCGAAGATACCGAATCCTATGTGACGCTGTTGGCGGCCGGCCCATCCGAACAGGTGATTCGCAAAGCAGACATTGTTATCAGGGAAAAAACCACTTCGAGTCTCATGCCAGAGGGTCTCGAACAAATGCCAGACCAGGACTTTCGCAATCTCATCTGGTATGTGCTCAACCCACCTGAGGATAACCGGCCCATGACAGCTGCCTTGAGGCGTGAATTGGTCGGAGAGCCACAACAGGAAATCAGGCGGGATTACGAATCCATCAGTTTGTGGAACCCGCTGTGGCGGATAGATTCTGAGGAAAAGGGAGTGGCACCTTCGGTGCTCCCCGAATGGAAGGGAGCCGCCCATGTCTTGGTCACCCATCCCCATGGGCATCAGCGAGCAGCCAGTTTGTCGGCAGACCTCAAAATCCCTGCTCAGGGTTCGACTCGGATAGCGATCAGGGCCAAAGCCGAGCAGGGTGGGCCATGGGTGTTAAGAGCCTTTGCTGATTCCAAACTGATTCATCGCCAACGCATTCAAGCCTCGGAGGATGACTGGGAAACGATACAGCTTGATTTGACCGCCTTCGCGGGGCGAACCATCCCAATCCGGCTGGAGAACCACGCATACAACCTCAGTGAGGACTTTGCTTATTGGGATGAAATCAAAGTGGTGCACGAACCCTGACTTATCCTGGACTATCGCGTTGGGATTGCAAAGCGAGCAAGCCTCGTTTAGGATGAATCCTCTATTATGATTTCTGGCAGGACACAAAAAGCTTCTCAGGAAGCGGTGATACGCCAAGGTGATGAGCGCTTGATCCGTCTCACCCAGCGTGCAGGGGCCAAGGTGTCGAAATTGCTCACCAGACAGGGACGACCTGAGGGTATTCTCAGGGTGGCTGTGGTTGGGGGCGGTTGCTCTGGGCTACAGTACA
>JALRAZ010000242.1 GCA_023257935.1 Verrucomicrobiota bacterium | reverse complement strand
GACCCCTCCACAACCTGGATCGCAGTCGCACCCAAATCAAGTTGGCTCAATCCATCGAGCGTCAGGAGGAAAAAATGCAGGCTTACGTCGACTCTCTCTAAAGCAAGCCCATCTGGGGAGGCACGCCAGGCCAGGGGGAGCATGATTTATCGCTGGCAAGCCACTGTCATTGGTGCTAGGTCTTGGCAGGAGACAAGCCCCAAGCCCAGTGGAACCGTTGTGGCTTGATCAATGCGCTATGAGTCAAGCTCATGGAGTTGGCCCAAATAGCCTACCCGTCTTGCACTCCGATGGTCTGAAGATGAAGGCACTTTCTGAATCATGCAAACAAGATCAGCGCCTTGGCACTCCAATGCAGTATCTTGCGGTATGGCTCTTCCTGATGAGTCCCCTCCTTCATGCTCAATCTTTACAAGATAGCGATCTGGATGGGACATCAGATGATATCGAAGCAGCCGATCCAGAGCTGAACCCAAATGATCCAGATATCTTCCTCCCAAGACTGCTGAAGTATTTCAGTTTTGATAACCTCGAAGAAGGACCTAGTCAGATAGTCGATCCAAATCGACTGAGAGAGGGGCATCAATTTTCAGCCATTCATTTTGGGAAAGGTCAAGAACCTGGGCTAGAACTCCCACTGGTGGAGAAAGACGCACTCACTTTCAACCCTCCAAGGCAGGGAACGATTCGGTTCTGGTATCAGCCCACATGGACAAGCCTGGCTCTTCTCGGAGAAGGCCCGCAGCAATTTGGCCACTTCCTGGAGTGGGTCCTGCCTGAATCCACTTCAAGCTCAAGGCGCTGGAGCCTCCAGGTCAACCCCTTCATGGACCTGGTCCAGCTTCAATATCAAGGCTCGCAATCAGCGAATGAACCCTGGCTGTTAAATGCCCCAATCGCCTTCGAGGCGGGTACTTGGTATCAAATCGCGCTAACCTATGATGCGGAAGGGATCCAAATCCACATTGATGGTGAACTGCGCGCCTCTCAGCTCAATCCTGGCTTCCTTGCTCCTGACTCAGGTTTTGCTCAGGGCAAGCTTTGGATCGGCAATTCAGCTGCCGGGGACAGATCCGTTCAGGGGAATATCGATGACATGGAAGTGTTTAACTTTGCCATGAGCCCCTCTCAATTGATCAGCGATCTTGAGACCATGTCTCAGGACTCCGATCAGGATGGCATCCTCGACTACGCGGAATCGGCCTACTACCAAACCGACCCACTGGCTTACGATACCGATGGGGATGGGGTCGGTGATCGTGATGAGCTGCTGGCCGGGACTTCCCCTAAGATCATGACTGATTTTCCGGAGCAGCGTATTTTTTATCTCGATTTCGATCGAGGCACCTTCCTTACCGAAAACAACCAGTTGCCA
The DNA here is from genome assembly GCA_023257935.1 of Verrucomicrobiota bacterium. Lineage (GTDB taxonomy): Bacteria > Verrucomicrobiota > Verrucomicrobiia > Limisphaerales > AAA164-E04 > UBA7971. The sequence continues at coordinate 3,622 of JALRAZ010000242.1, read as the reverse complement.
CTCCAACACGAACAGATCGACTGGATCCGGAGCTGGCATGGCGCTGCCGGGAGGTTCACAAGCTCACTAGGATCCCAGCTTCGATACGCCTACAGACAGGATAACCAGGCGTTAAACATCCGCCTTCAGGCAGGTTCCTTGCGCTGCTGGCTCAAGCCTCAATGGGATCCGCTCAACCCGCCTCGTGGCGTTGGGCGACTGATCGAACTTGGGACTTGGGATCCTCAGGGAGCACTTGGGTGGTGGGCACTTCAGTTCAATCACGATCGAGAGCGGTTCCAGTTTATCACCCAGGCGGCTGGAGGGTCCGTCTATCAGTTTGATGCCCCCATCGACCTGAGCTCAGAAGAGTGGTATCAATTCACCGTCACCTGGAATGCCCTCGAATCACGCTTCTACCTCAATGGCTCCCAGAAAGGGCGAGGGCCAGGTATTTCCAATTACCCGGATGAGGCGACGGCAAATGCCAGCGGCCTTCGTATAGGTAGCGCCTTGCACGGCAACTTGAGTGCTGAGGTCATCCTTGATGACCTGGAAATATTCAATCACGCATTAGATCCAGAAGAAATCCTCTCAAACTTCCAAGCAACACGACCGGATGAGGATGGAGATGGAATCATCTCGAGGGATGAAGGATTCCTCCTGCTCGACCCCCTGGATCCAGATACCGATTACGATGGGGTCTCAGATGGTCAGGAGCTCAAGGAGGGCACCAACCCAGTGGTCAATTCCGATGGCTTACCCAGAACGCTGGCCACCTTCACCTTTGACAACCCTCAACTGCAGGAGGCAGGCAACCAAGTCCCTCGCTGGGAAGGCAGCTTGGAACAGGTCGTTGGCTGGAGAGGCTATGGCCTGCATATTCATGGGAACGGATTCAAGGATTTCTCTTACGCCGAAGCCTCCACCGAGCCAATCTTCAATATCAATCTACGAAAAGGAACCATCGTTTTCTGGTTCAAACCTGATTGGAATAGCGGAGAGGGCCCCAGCGAGGAAAGACCCATCCTTGCCATGGGATACCGTTCCGACCTGCTGCCCAATGCCTGGTGGGATTTACATTTCGATGAGGGTGGATCCAGGTTACGGCTTGCTTTCGAAGCCAACGGCCGATCCTTTGTCTCGCTGGATCATCCAATCCAATGGGCTGCTGAGCAATGGCATCAGATTGTTTTGAGTTACGACATCCATGATACCACCCTCTGGATCGATGGAGAACAAGTGGGCCGTGGGATAGGGATCAAGGAATACCCGGGACACGAGGCTCGGCTTGCATCCGGGTTAATGGTGGGTATGCATCCTTACACCCCATCAACCCTTGGAGGTGTTCTAGATGAGTTGGCAACTTACAACTATCGATGGACCCCTGAAGCCATCATGGCTGCTTATTCCCCCACCCCTCCGGATTCCGATCAGGATGGCCTGAGTGATCAGGAGGAACTTAGCGTGTACTTAACCAACTACCTGGATGCTGATACAGATCAGGATGGTATCACCGATGGTCAGGAAATTCTCAGTGGTACCGATCCCATCAACGAAACGATGTTCAATCACCGCAAGCTCGCGCACCTTGCCTTTGAAAATGAGAACATGGAGACGCTCCTTGGACATAAGCCGCTATGGATGCGTAGTGCCCGCCAAAAGTATTCCTTTGATGCAGGGATGGGTTATCAGTCTAGCCAGGGGTCGCAGCTAATTTATCGGGTTCGAGAACCCGATGGCCACCTCAACCTCAACCTGAGAGAAGGTTCGATCAAATTCTGGTTCAAACCCAATTGGACCAGCGGAAGCCGTGGCCATCCATTTGGATCGCGCCTACTCGAGGTCGGAAACCTTGAGGATGGGAACGGATGGTGGGGGCTTTTTTTCAATCAGGATCGCACTTCGCTGAGCCTGGGATCTCAGGGACCCGGGATGACTCACTGGATCAAGCATCTGGAAGCCAACAATCTGCAATTGGAAAAGGACCAGTGGTATGAAATCGAACTGAGCTACGGGCCCAAAACAGTCTATGCCTACAATGTCAATCACCCCTCCAAGGCACAGGAATTTCACAACACGCACCTCTACATCAATGGCCAGCGGAGAGCGCAAGGGGCGGGGATTGCCCCGACTAGCCTGCCTAATCGTCAGGCCGAAAGAGGTGGTTTTGCGATTGGTTCGACCATGGACGGCTCGCTTTCATGTGATGGAGTGCTGGATGAACTGGAAACATTCAACTACGCCCGCAATATATGGAGTGCGACAACCCTTCCAGACAATACCTGGGCGGCCAGAGTAGACCAGAATCGCTCCGTGATCGAACTCTCGCGAAGGTATCAAGTTTCACCCCATGGATTACCTCCGGTTGATATCGATCGCCGAGTATTAGGCGAAAGCCAATGGACACGCCTGATTTCCAATTACCAGGAATCCTCGTATACCGATCGCACGATTCATGTGGGAAGCATCTACGAGTATCAATTCCATCAGCCTGACCAACCTGAATTGGAAGTCTATCAAAACCGCATGACTGTGGCCTCAGGGCTGCCCCCCATTCATCAGCGAGGTCATTTGATCCTCATTCGAGAAGAGGGTGTTGCTGAAAATATGGAGGAGCAGATGCAGCAATTTCGCCAGGATCTGGAAGGCGATGGCTGGGCTTTGATCGAAGTTCTTGCTGCAAGGCATGACGAAGAGGATTGGGAGTCAAACCGGGTGGAGATTGAGCGTATCAAGCAGCGTATTCACTCCATTGTCAATCGCTTCCCGCCAGGTTACCCAATGGTCATTCAGATTTTGGGCCATGTCCCAGTGCCACGTTCAGGCCACCAGGCCTTTGATGGGCATACCGAGCCAAAAGGGAGTCTCACCGACCATAGTGGAGCATGGGCCTGTGACGCCTACTACGGTAGCTTGGATGAGGGCTATTGGAAGGATGAAGTCGAAACCTCCCATGGTGCCGTCTCTTTACTTGAGAACTTGGCTTTGGATGGCAAGTGGGATGCCGACAGACTACCTAGATCGATGGAATTACCGGTAGGCAGGATCGACTTCTGGGGGCTGGATTCATTCATGACAGCTGATTTCCTAGACCTTCCAGATCAAGATCCAATCACTCTGGAGAGGCGCCTGTTGCGGCAATACTTGCGCAAGAATCACGCCTATCGCCATGGCCGGACCCCAGTCTCCGAGCAGATTTGCTACTTCAATGGACTGGACTTTGCCAGAAGCTACACTGGTATTTTTCAGGCGCTGAAGCTTGGTGCCAGTTTTTACGGATTGAATGAAGGCAAGGCCATTGCCGGCCGACCACTTTATTCCAAGATACCCATTCAATTTGGTTATCATGAAATGCGAGCTTTCCCCGCAGGCATTCAACTAGGATGGAATACCCGGCGATCGGATCTGACCTACAACCACAGTACCTTTGATTTACTGAAATTGGAAAACGAACCCAAGGTACTCTTTCACTTGATGTATGGATCATGGTTTGGGGACTGGAACCTCACGCGTGAAAACTGGCTCCGAGCTCTGCTTGCCACTCCCAACTATGGACTGGTATCCCTTTATTATCCCAAATTCTGGGATCTGGAAAAAATGGGGCTAGGCGCCCCATTTGCTGTGGCTTTCCTGGAAATGA
>JALRAZ010000153.1 GCA_023257935.1 Verrucomicrobiota bacterium | reverse complement strand
AGGACGATGGCGTCGGCTTCCTTGAGGATGCGTAAGCGTTCACGAGTCACCTCTCCAAGAATGCGAACCCCAAGTCCTGGGCCGGGGAAAGGATGACGGTAAACCATGGCCTTGGGGAGCCCAAGCTCAAGCCCTAGCAGGCGCACTTCATCCTTGAACAAACACTTGAGGGGCTCGAGCAAATCAAACTTCATGTTTTTAGGAAGCCCCCCCACGTTGTGATGACTCTTGATCAGAGCCGCCGGATTGCCAGCAATGGGGACCGATTCGATAACATCGGGGTATAAGGTACCTTGCGCCAAAAACTTGGCATCACCGACTTTTTGAGTCGCCTTTCGAAAGACATCGATGAAAGCCTTGCCGATGATCTTGCGTTTACGCTCGGGGTTGGTCACTCCCTTGAGTTGCTTGAGAAAAAGCGGGGTGGCATTTTCATATTGTAATCGCATCTTGAAGTGATTGGCAAACAGCTCTCTGACTGCATGCTCTTCGCGGTAACGCAACAAGCCGTTGTTGACGAAGATGCAAGTCAGCTGATTGCCAATGGCGCGATGAATGAGGGCAGCTGCCACACTCGAGTCAACCCCACCGCTGAGCCCTAGAATCACCTTGTCATCACCCACTTTTTCGCGAATCTCAGCCACGGCCTGATCCAGATAGCTGAGCATGGTCCAATTCTTGCCACAGCCACAGATTCCATGGACGAAATTTTGGATGAGGGTCATGCCCTTGGGGGTATGCACCACTTCAGGATGGAACTGAAGGCCATAGCGCCTTCGGCGACGATCCTCAACGGCCGCAAAGTCAGAATTTTCAGTCGCGGCCACCGCTTTGAAGCCGGCAGGCAATTGAGTCAACTTGTCACTGTGTGAATTCCAGACCTGCAACTTGGCTGGAAGCTTCTTGAACAGCGGGCAGCTTTTGTCCAGTAGGCGCAGAGTTCCCTTCCCGTATTCGCGCTTAAGTCCTCGTTCGACCTTACCCTTGAGAGAGTGGGCCAGAATCTGCAAGCCATAGCAGATGCCCAGCATCGGGACCTTGAGCTTGAAGATACCTGGGTCAGGCTTGGGAGCCGCCTTATCGAAGACGCTGCTGGGGCCACCCGAGAGGATGATGCCACTGGGTTGACACTTCGCAATTTCAGCCGCAGGGGTATCGTAAGGGAGGATGGTCGAGTAGACCTGACACTCACGGATACGCCTGGCGATGACCTGGGTGTATTGCGAACCAAAATCGAGTATGATAATCTGCTCCTTCATTGGAACCAAAAACAGAGCTTTATGGGATACCCATTGCCTGATGACGAGTCTAAACTCCAGCACAGTTGATACTGAGGGCCGCAATAAGGCAAGGAAACGATGAGTTGGTTGCTTCGATTAATGGCCATCGGAGGTTTATGGCGCAAGTGTGCAGGGGCCTATCATCAGGCACGATCCCATGTGCGGCAGGCAGGATCTTTTGCCCAGGGCGTCGTGGCACGTCATGTACAGGAAACCCTGGAGCGAGCCGAAATGGGCGATCGAGAGGCCCTTTTCGAGATGGGAGAACGCTATTACGAGGGAAGAGGCGTTCCGCAAGATTATCAACTGGCCGTCACATGGTTTCGTCAGGCTGCCGAACTGAATCACCTCAAGGCCCAGACAAATCTCGCCCTCATGCTTTGGATTGGCAGGGGTTGCCAGGCTGATCAAAGTGCCGCCCTCCGCTGGATAGCCAAAGCGGCAGGCAAGGGGTATGAACCTGCGATCAAGTGGCATCAGACCATGAAAAAACAGTATCCCACCTCCCAAGCTGGAAGTTCCTGAGCTCACCTTGTTCTTGTCCATGCCAAAACCATTTTCCCATTCCCCTGCAGGGCGTCGCGCTAAGAGAGCTACCTTAACCCATTTAGCTTGGCTTTGGGTGATGATACCCATGGGCCTGCAGGGGGTGTTCGCAGCCGAAATTCAAGCACCCTTCAACTCGAGGCTTCTGTCCATCGATCGCTCCCTCCCTCAGAGGGCGGGATTTCAGCTCATGAGCGCAAAGCAAACAGGGCTGGAGTTTGTCAACCCGCTTTCGGTCCAGCGCCACATGACCAATCAGATGCTACTCAATGGCTCAGGGGTCGCCGCTGGAGATGTGGATCAGGATGGTCTGATAGACCTTTATTTCAATGCGCTGGATGGACCCAATCACCTTTACCGCAACTTGGGCAACTGGCAATTCGAGGAAATAGCAAGCAAAGCAGGGGTGGACTGCCCGGATACCGATGCCACAGGGTGTGCTCTGGCGGATCTGGATGGCGATGGGGACATGGATCTACTTGTCAACACCATGTACCGTGGGCTGCGCTGGTTCCAAAACACAGGCGACTTACATTTCAAGGAACAGCCACAGGGGGCTGATCCCGGCTCAGGCAAGGGAGGCATGAGCCTAGCCATTGCCGATTATGATCTGGATGGGGATCTCGACGTGTATGTGACCCGCTATCGCGCTGAAGCCATGATGGACGAAGTCCACGCCACGGTAAAAATCAGTCACACCGGCGGCAAAAAATCGGTCAGCCATTTCAATGGAAGGCCTACCACCGAGCCAGACCTTGCCAATCGATTTTACATCGACCAGAGAGGAGGGATCGGTGAATACGGTGAAGTCGATGTGCTTTATCGCAACTTGGGAGGGTTTCGCTTTGAAGCCGTTGATTGGACTCAAGGAACCTTTCTGGACGAATCTGGGCAAGCACTCAAGGAACCTCCTCGCGACTGGGGCTTGGCAGCGCAATTCCGCGATCTCAACCAGGATGGCTCTCCCGATCTCTACGTCTGCAATGATTTCGATACCCCAGACCGTGTTTGGATCAACGACGGGCTGGGACATTTTCAAGCTCTGCCTTCTCACGCACTCCGACAGACCAGCTGGTTCTCCATGGGGGTGGATGTCGCCGATGTCAATCGCGATGGGAGCGATGACATCCTTGTGCTTGACATGCTGGCCCGAGAACGTGGCGTACGGATGAATCAACTCGGTGAGGTCAAACCCGTGCTTGAATTGCTGAGGCAGCCTTCCTTTCGGCCTCAATACATGCGGACAACCCTTCAAATGAATCGAGGCGATCTGACTTATGCTGAAGCAGGGCAGTGGGCTGGGGTCGATGCTTCGGACTGGGCATGGGGTGCGTGTTTCTTGGATGTTGATCTGGATGGCTATGAGGATCTGCTGATTTCAAATGGCCATGAACGCAACGGGCGTGATCTGGATCTTGCCAATGAGATGAAAGCCTTTCGAAAGGAATCTCGGCGCAGCCGTGAGGAAATCCTCAAGCAGCGATTGCGCTTCCCTCGCTATGCATCACCCAATCTGGCATTGCGAAATCGTGGTGATGGCACCTTTGAAGCTGTGTCATCCGAATGGGGGTTTGATAATGCCGGAGTCTCCCACGGTATGTGTCTGGCAGATCTGGATCAGGACGGGGATCTGGATGTAATCATCAACAACCTCAATGAGCCCGCTCTGGTCTATCAGAACCTTTCTCAGGCGCCACGATGTTCCTTTCAGCTCAAAGGCCCCGAAGCGATTGGGGCACGCATCACCTTGCTTCACCCAAGCCTGCCCCAGTCACAGGAGATCATTGCAGCGGGCCGTTACCTGTCGGGAGATGCTCCCATGCGTACCTTTGCCTGGCCCTACGCCAAGGGGGAATCCATCCAAGCACGCATCAACTGGCCAGGGGGTGCCAGCCTAACGACCGAACCCCTTCAAGCTGATCGACTCTACCAAATTGGCAAGGCTGCAATACGAACCAATCCAGCCCAAGTCAAGAAGCCTGCCGAGGTAGAGCCGCTCTTTGAGGATGAGGCTCAGAGGCTGCAAGCTCAGCACGTCGATCCACCATTTGATGATTGGGCCAGACAACCCATGATAGATCACTCCTTGGCTCATGAAGGGCCAGCAGTCGCCTGGATGGACTTGAATGAAGACGGATGGGAGGATCTGATCCTCTCAAGCGGCCGGACAGGGAAAATGGGCGTGTGGCTCAACCAGCAGGGCAGGAACTTCAAGCCGTTTGAGAAGAGCCCCTACCAGCTGCCTGTTTCTCGAGATCAGGTCAGCCTGGTGGGCTGGAAACAGGATGGCGCATTGCCTTGGCTTCTGGCGGCCTCCTCAAATTATGAGGATGGATTGGCGCTAGGGTCGCCCATAAGGGAGTATCAATTTGGCGCATCCAGATCCATAGACCGGTTTGAACCCCAGGATCATGCTGTGGGCCCCATGGCCCTTGGCGATCTGGATGGCGACGGAGATCTCGATCTTTTTGTAGGAGCCAGGGGTCGTGCTGGAGATTATCCCCAATCAGGAATGAGCCAGATTTATCGCTGGCAGGACAATGGTTGGCAAAGGGATCCCTCCCACTCCGAAATCCTGGAATCATTGGGGATGATCCGAGCTGCCTGTTGGCTGGACATCCATCAAGACGGCTATCCTGAGTTGATACTGACCCGTGAATGGGATTCGATTGTTCTGCTTGAAAACCAGATGGGGCATCTGGCTTACCCTACTGAGCCAACTGGCTTGGAGGGCTTGAGAGGCCTCTGGACGGGCATTGCCTGCGGCGACTTTGATGAGGACGGTCAGATGGACTGGGTCGTCGGGAACCTAGGGCTCAATCATGGGCTGAATGCCACACCCGAGCACCCACTTGAGTTGCATCATGGGCTGATGGATAAGGACCTCATTCGAGATGTAATACGAGCTCACTGGGAGCCATCGATGGGGGCCATCGTCCCAGATGAGCAATTGGGGACACTGGCCCAGGGCTTACCATCGTTGATGGATTTTTACGCCTCCAACCGTGCCTTTGCTCAGACTGCGATGATTGACCTGCTTGAACGATTTTCAGGCAAAACTCATCTCAAGCAAATCGACTGGACGCAGACCACCGTGTTCTACGGCAGGGGAGACCATTACGAGGCCATACCCCTGCCTGAGCAAGCCCAATGGGCACCGGTATCGGGCATCAGCAGTGGCGACTTCAATGGCGATGGTCACCTGGATCTGTTTTTAGCCCAGAATGAATTTTACCAGCATCCTGTCGCTTCCCGCATGGACGCTGGGATGGGCCTGCTATGCTTGGGAAATGGCCAAGGGCAATGGCAACCACTCAATCCCGCCTCGAGCGGCATACGCATCCTCGGCGTGCAAAGAGGAACAGCCGCCGCGGACTGGAATCAGGATGGTCGCCTCGATCTGGTGGTAGGTCAGAACAACGGGATGACCCACCTACTAACCAACCGTGGTGCCTTTCCAGGGAAGCTCCTTCGCTTTCGTGGCCCCTCCCTCAATACCTGGGCCATCGGCACTCAATGGCGGCTGGCGGGAACCAGCGGGGGCCACGGTCCCTGGCAGGTGATCCAGGCGGGCTCGAGTCATGGCTCTCAGGATGGCACCCTCCAGGTCGCTCCACGTATTGCTGGTATGTCGCAGGTGGAGGTGTGCTGGCCGAGCGGCGAGTTTTCAAAGTACGACCTCACCTCCGATCCCGGCATTCAGACCCTCACCCAGCCCTGACAGGGACTTCAACCACCGCTGAAAAGAGCTCGCAGGCTACCCATGTTTTTTTGTTTGCGCTTGAGCTGGAAAATGTAAGATGGGCGCCCGCCAGCAAGGCGGATAGAACCTTCAGGAAAACATGCAAGCTGTCGGCGCCATACCACAGAAGAAAGAGGTTGCGATCGTGGATCATCCACGACCCTCGCTTCATCGTGATGATGAAGTCCTGATCAAGAGCCTTGATGTAGGCATTTGCGGCACGGACCGCGAGATATGTACTTTTGTCTATGGGGATCCCCCCGCCAACTCCGATTACCTCGTGCTAGGTCATGAATCGCTTGGAGTCGTGAGCGAGGTTGGCAGCTCAGTAGCCGGCCTCAAGCCAGGGGACCTGGTGGTGCCTTCGGTGAGACGTCCCTGCTCGGACCCTTTATGTGCCCCCTGCCAGGCTGGTCTGCAGGACTTCTGCGCCACGGGTCACTTTGTGGAGCGTGGGATCAAAATGGCCCATGGCTATATGACCGAGTTCTACACCGAGCAGGAACAATACCTTCACCTCGTGCCTGCTTCGCTTAGGGATGTCGCCGTGCTTGTGGAGCCCCTGACCATTGCCGAGAAGGCCATGGCCCAGGTCTGGCCCATTCAGAATCGGCTGCCATGGGTTAAGCATCATCATCCTGATGGCAGACCCAATGGCAAGGGACTCAATGCCGTGGTCCTTGGAGCCGGTCCCGTCGGTATTCTCGGAGCCATGAAACTGAAGGCTGAGGGCTTTAATACTTTTGTCTATTCTCGCAGCCGATCTCCCAACCCCAAGGCAGAGCTAGTGGAATCACTCGGGGTGCCTTACATCTCGGCGCTGGATACACCGGTGGAAGCCCTTGCCGAACGCGTCGGCAGCATCGATCTAGTCTATGAAGCAGTCGGGGTCTCCTCCATCGCCTATAAAGTACTGAGCGTGCTGGGGCTTAACGGGATATACGTTTTCACCGGCATCCCGGCACCCAAGGCGCCCATTGAAGTGGATGCAGACCTGATCATGCGCAATGTGGTCCTGATGAACCAGGTTGTGGTGGGCACGGTCAATGCCAGCGGGGCTGCCTTCAAATCGGCGATTGAAGACTTGGGCGTGTTCATGAGCCGGTGGCCAGAAGCAGTTCAATCGCTTATCACCCGACGCTGCTCTGTCGCCCAGAGCCGCGAACTGTTGTTAGACAAGGCTACAGGAATCAAGAACGTCATTCAGTTCTGAGCATTGGCTTGGTCTTCGAATCGACTGGGGCACTAGCCTCTTCAGGTGCCGAGGAATTCCCTTTTGACACCGCGCTCGCAACTTGGCATCTTGGCCACCCATTGAAAGCTCCTTCAATGGGCAGGCGTCGGCATGCCTTATCATTTGACTTTCTTGCCGAAGTAACGGAGCAAACATTGAATTTATGGAAACGACCGAAGCATCAAATACATTTAGCGGAAATCTCCTCGTGGCCCAGTCTGGGGGACCTACCGCTGTCATCAACTCCAGTGTTGCCGGAGTCATTCAGGAAGCAGGCCGGCATGAGGAAATTGAGGAAATTTATGGAGGGCTAAATGGGATCTACGGCATTCTCAATGAAGAGCTTGTGGATATCAACGAGGAAAAGGCCAAGACCATTGAGGGGCTCAAACATACCCCAGCAGCTGCTCTGGGAACCTGCCGCTACAAAATCAATTTCAAAACCGATCCGGAGGCCGCGGCTCGGGATATGAATCGCCTGTTCGAGGTGTTCGAGGCCCACAACATCCGTTTCTTCTTTTATGCCGGTGGGAATGACTCCCAAGATACGTCTCACAAAATTCATGAGGAAGCCATCAAGCGAGGCTATCCTTTGCGTGTCATTGGGGTCCCCAAAACCATTGACAATGACCTGCCCCACACCGATCACTGCCCTGGCTATGGATCAGTTGTGAAATACAACGCAGCCACGGTCATGGAGGTCGGAGCCGACGTCAGCAGCATGGCTACCGATGATGGATCTTGCTGTATCATCGAGGTGATGGGGCGAGCGGCTGGATGGATTGCCGCTGGCACCGTGGCCGCCAAGCGCGAAGAGGATGATGCACCTCACATCATCCTGCTGCCTGAAATCAAGCTCAACGAAGAGACCTTCCTGGCCAAGGTGAAGGAAACGGTTGATCGCATCGGCTACTGCGTGGTGGTAGCTGGTGAAGGAGTCAAGAATGCTGCCGGAGAAGAGATTGGAGCCGACAAATCAAGGCTTGATGCCTTTGGACATCCAGTGCTTTCAGGAGCAGCCGAGGCCCTCAAAGATCTTGTCCAGGCCAAGCTCAACCTCAAGACCAGAACGGTCAAACTAGGTTACGCTCAGCGAGCTGCAGCCCACTATGCCAGCGCCATTGATGTCGAAGAGGCCCACGCATGCGGGGTAGCTGCAGTCAAGGCAGCCATCGAGGGGAAAAGCGGTATGATGGTCAAACTGGTGCGCCTGCAAAATGAGCCTTATCAGTGGGGCACAGCTCTTCAACCCCTCGAAGACATTGCCAATGTGGAGCATTTTATCCCTAGGGCCTGGATCACTCCCGATGGCCTGATGCCAAACGAGAACTTCCAGAAATACGTGGCGCCCCTAATCCAAGGTGATAACCCCGTACCCTCTGAAGGAGGCCTGCCGCTTTTTGCCAAGCTCGAAAAGGTTAAGGTCGAGAAGAAACTCGCCGAACGAGCCCTCTGAAACTAATTATCAGAGCGCATCATCGCATTTCAAACCCACAACCCGGAACCCTTGAAGAGGGGGCCGGGTTTTTTATTGGGCACCAACTAGCTCCACAAGATCAGCAATAACAGGACTCCAACCACCAACCTGTAGAGGCCAAACGCGTGAAAACTGTTGGATTGGACATAGCCAAGCAACCATTTCACCGCAAGGAAGGATACAAGCCCTGAGACGAGGAAACCGAGCCCTACCATGGCCCAGTCTTCGGAGGGTGCATCCGCCACAGGCTCCCTGATGGCTTTGAAGATCTTGTAACCTCCAGCTGTCAGCATGGTCGGTATCCCTGCCAGAAAACTGAATTCAGTCGCCATCGAGCGACTGAGTCCCATGACCAGGGCAACCAGGATGGTGGTCCCAGATCGGGAAGCGCCAGGAAAAATCGCTGCCACCAACTGACCGAGACCTACCGCTAAAGCTAGACGCCAGGTAATGATCTCGGAAACTGGGCGACCCTTCAACCATTGCTCCACTCCCAAAAAACAAACCCCTCCCACGAGCAGGGCCAGGGCAATGGGCAGAGGCTCATCTGGCAGCGTAAAACCGTTTTTCTCGAGCAGGAGCCCCCCAAAGCCTGTGATCACAAAGGCAAGCATGACCTGTCCCAGAAAAACCCTGGACTCAGGGAGCCTCCATTGGAAGATCAGTCGAGTCAACCGCTCTCGAAAAAGAGGGATCACAGCAAGCACCGCCCCAGACTGAATCACGATGTTGAACAAGTCCGATCGTGGCTCGATCCAGTTGCCAAACATCTGTTGAGTTAACAACAGATGCCCTGTCGAAGAGACGGGCAGGAATTCGGTGATTCCCTCGACGATCCCGAGAATGAGAATTTGAAGCCATTCGGGCATAAGTTCAATGAGAGGAAATCAACCCCCTCATCAAGTCAAGCCAAGAGCCGCCGCTGGCGACCTGTCAAAACCATCCAGAGCTCGCTTTGATGACGCCCTAGCTCTATGGTTGAGATATGAGCCAGGGGGATTTATTTGGTAACCCATCGCGACCCTCATCCAGCCGACAAGCGGCGGTGAGGCCCCAGCAGAAGCACCCTTCAGAGAAGAGTCCTCTGGCGGCACGGATGCGTCCCACCACAATGGAGGAATATGTGGGGCAGGACCACATCATGGGTGCAGGCAAATTACTGCGTCGCTCCATTGAGGCAGATCGTATCCAGTCCATTATCCTCTATGGCCCTCCGGGCACCGGGAAGACTACCCTGGCTCAAATCATCGCCCATCACACCCAGTCCCATTTCGAACGACTCAGCGGGGTAGAATCCAACGTGGCTGAAATGCGCCGCGTCCTGGCGGCAGCTGGCCAGAGACGCACTATTCAGGGACAAGCCACCCTGCTGTTTGTCGATGAGATTCACCGCTTTAACAAATCTCAACAAGATGTGCTGCTTCCAGATGTCGAAAGCGGGGTCATTCAGCTCATCGGCGCGACCACTCACAATCCATTTTTCTTCGTCAACGCTCCTCTGGTTTCGCGCTCACAGATTTTTGAGCTCGAGCCACTCCAAAACGCCCACCTCAAGCTACTCTTACAGCGTGCGCTGGCCGATGGGGATCGAGGTCTGGGTCAACTACCAATCCAGGTTGTGGGAGATGCCATCGACCACCTGGCCAGCTTGGCTGATGGGGATGCTCGGAAGGCCCTCAATGCACTCGAAATCGCTGCGGTCACAACCCCCCCACAAGCCGATGGTTCCATCCACCTTACCCTCGAGGTCATGGAGGCCTGTATTCAGAAGAAAGCAGTGGTTTATGATGGAGACGGAGATGCCCACTACGACACTATTTCAGCTTTTATCAAATCCATGCGAGGTGGTGATCCTGATGCAGCACTCTATTGGCTAGCCAAGATGATCCATGCCGGAGAAGACCCAAGATTTATCACTCGTCGTATTCTCATCTGTGCCGCGGAAGATGTGGGGCTAGCCGATCCCATGGCTTTGGTGCTGGCGCAGGCAGCGCATCAGACGGCAGAAATCATTGGCTGGCCCGAGGCACGGATTCCCATTGCTGAAGCGGTCATATACATCAGCGCAGCTCCCAAGAGCAACAGCGCCATGATGGCTATTGACAGCGCCCTGGAAGATGTCAGATCAGGAAAAACTCTGCCCGTTCCCATGCATCTGAGAGATGGTCATTATGCGGGTTCAGAACAGCTCGGACATGGGAAAGGTTATCATTACGCCCACGATCACCCAGACCATTTCATTGCGCAGGACTATCTCGGGGCGGACAAAACCTACTACCTACCGACTGAGCAGGGATCTGAGCGACGCTTGCGAGAACGTGTCCTGGCCTGGCGGGAAGCCATACAAAACCACAGACGCCAACAAAGGGAGTCTTCATGAGTGCCGATCCGCTGAAGCCGGAAGTGGAGGCCTTACTTGATCGTGCCTTTGATCAACTCAAACGGTGGTCCATTATCTGGGGCTATTCTCTGTTGCCGCGAACCCTGAACCTGGCCTTTTTGCCGGAAGAGGACAGCGACCTCGGGCGATGCCACTTCCAAACCAACACTCTGTGGCTCAACCCAAAATTACTGACCACAGAACACGAAGAAACGCTCTTGGAAACCCTTTGCCATGAGGCCGCTCACTGGATGGCTTTCCGTCGCCATGGACTGGGTGTTGATCCCCACGGAAAGGAATGGCAAAGACTGATGCGTCAAGCCGGCTACAAACCCAGACAATATTACGAACAAGGTATTTCCCGACCTCAATCCACCCGAGAACTAAACTGAGAAGCCTTATCTTTGAACAGGACGTTGAAAGATGTCAGGGATCCGTAGCACCTGGAAACGT
>JALRAZ010000118.1 GCA_023257935.1 Verrucomicrobiota bacterium | reverse complement strand
ACGACACCGGTGCCGGTCATCAGCACGGCCCCATGGGCGAAGCGCTGGGAACGAAAGAGGTAATCAGCCAGCTCCTGGAAGCTGCGCTTGATTTGGCTGATGGAGGTGTCCCCTGAAAACACCATTTCTTCAGATCGAGTGATGGTGACCCCAATTGACCAGCTCCTGACGGTGGCATCATCACTACCCAGCACGATCCAGGGACCCAGTGAGCAACTTCGATCATACATCTTAGCCTGTGGCAGGTAGAGCAGGTTTTCCCCTTCGATGTCTCGAGAGCTCATGTCATTCCCGATGGTGTGTCCAACAATGGACCCCTGAGCATTGATGATCAGAGCTAGTTCTGGTTCGGGCACATTCCAGTGGGCATCCTTGCGGATCCCGACCGCTTCATGGGGCCCGACCGCCTTTTCTGGTAAGGACTTGAAAAAGATTTCTGGCCGGGGTGCATCGTAGACTTGGTCATAGGCCGATGCACTGAAGTCGGATTCTTCCATGCGAGCGGTTTTGCTACGCAGGTAAGTCACGCCCGCGGCCCAGATTTCCTGCCGATCCACCGGGGCCAGTAAAGTCAGTGAGTCAAGGTCCTGACCCGTCGGATTGGAATCCTGCATCCATTGCCTGATTTGCTGCTGGATGGCCTCACCGAAACATTGGTCGATGCGGTGGATGTTGATGGGGCTCAGATCCACCACCTGCGCGGCGTCATTGATGACTCCTATCAGGGGTGTCGAGGTAGTTGAGTCGTGGTATCGGCAGATGCGCATCAGAAGCATGGTCATAATGGAATAGGGCCCATGTAGCGAGCACAATTCATTTTAGGGAGCCCGCCCTTGCAGGGTGGCGTCGAACCCTCTAAAACCATCTCATGCAGACATTCAAGGCAAGGTGCGTGTTCGATGGCAGGGCCACTTTGGGCGAGGGTCCCGGCTGGGATGAGTCCTCTCAGGCCCTCATCTGGGTTGATATCGAACAGGGTAAAGTCTGTCGCTTCTTTCCCAATCAGGCCCGCAACGAATGCTGGGCGGTGGGTCAGCGAGTGGGTTTTGTCGTGCGCACCCACGATGCTCAGCTACTTGCTGGTGGGCAGCAGGGATTCTTCAGGTTGGATCCTGCTACAGGAAAAACGACGGATATCGGCCACCCAGAATCCCACCTGCCCGACAATCGGTTTAACGACGCCAAGTGCGACCCGCAGGGTCGTCTTTGGGCGGGCACCATGTCTTGTTTGGAGACTCCCGGCGTGGGCAACCTTTACTGCATGAATCTCGAGGGCAAGGTAGAAGCCCGGCTGGATGGCATCACGATTTCCAATGGCCTGGCTTGGTCTCAGGATCAGCGCACACTCTATTACATTGATACCCCGACTCGTCGGGTTGATGCCTTTGACTTTGACCCTGAAACCGGAGCCATTGCCAACCGTCGTCCAGTCATTGAGATACCTGATGGGATGGGCTATCCCGATGGGATGACCATTGATGCTGAGGGTCGGCTCTGGGTGGCTCTTTGGGCCGGTTGGGGGGTTGGATGCTGGGACCCTTCGACCGGAGCGCTCTTGAGCAAGGTTGAATTGCCAGTGGAGTGTGTGACTTCCTGTTGTTTTGGAGGACCTGATTACCAGACTCTTTACATCACAACGGCCAGTCGAGACCTGGATGCCGCAGGATGGGTACAACAACCTCTTGCTGGCGGTCTGTTTGCGGCTGAGGTGGGGGTGGGTGGTTTGCCTGCTCAGGCCTACATGGGCCAGTGAACGCTGATGGCATGCAGCTCAATCTCGCCATGGACCCTTGCGCTGACACAGCATGAAATCATCTCTCCCAGAGCTCATTGATATAGGCTTGAATCTAACGCACGATTCCTTCGACCCCGATCGCTCAGAGGTGCTTGAACGTGCCCAGGAGGCTGGGGTACTCAGGATGATCCTTACCGGTGCCACCGAGGCGGGCAGTTTTCAGGCCGCAGAGCTGGCCAAGGCCCACCCAGGGCGACTCTACGCCACCGCAGGGGTGCATCCTCATCATGCCAAGGAAGTCAACGCTGACTCGGCGCAGCATCTCAGGATGTTGCACGAAAGACCCGAGGTAGTGGCAGTGGGCGAATGCGGGCTCGATTGGTTCCGAGACTTTTCCCCGAGATCCACGCAGGAGAAAGTTTTTGTGGCACAACTGGAAATGGCAGTTGAAAATCAGCTGCCTCTCTTTCTTCACCAGCGGGAAGCAAGTGATGCATTCTTAAGCATCATCAAAGATTACCGTTCCCGCATCTCTCGGGCTGTGGTCCATTGCTTTACCGATAGCCGTGAAACCCTCTTTGCCTTGCTCGATTTGGATTGTCATATTGGGATCACAGGATGGATTTGCGATGAGCGACGAGGTCGTCATCTCAAAGAGCTGGTGGCGAGTATTCCCTCTGACCGATTGATGCTTGAGACCGACGCACCCTACCTTTTGCCTAGGGACCTGGATCCCAAACCAAAAACCCAGCGCAATGAGCCCATGCACCTGGCTCACATCACCGCGACGGTGGCTCGGTGCGTGGGGAAAACCACCGAACAACTCGCCAGGGAAACCACTCAAGTTGCTGAGGCATTCTTTGGGTTGGATCCTCTGGAGCCTTCAACCGGAGCCTCAACCGACGCATGAAACTGATTTCCTGGAATGTCAATGGCATGCGTGCCGCGGTCAGCAAGGGGCTCATGGATTGGATCTCCACCGTTCAGAGTGATGTCCTGTGCTTTCAGGAGACCAAGGCCCAACCCGATCAACTTGACGAGCTTCCCTGGCCGACGGGCTATCATCGCTACGTTTATTCGGCGGTGAAGAAGGGCTACTCTGGTACGGCGGTGCTAAGTCGTCAGGAGCCTCTTCGTGTTTGGAATGGTCTGGGTCTGGAAGCCCATGATCAGGAGGGAAGGGTGCAGAATCTGGAATTTGAGCACTTCATCCTGGTGAATGTGTATACCCCCAATGCCCAGAATGGGCTGGCTCGGCTGGACTATCGCCTCAGTTGGGATGCGGCTTTTTTGGAGCACCTCTGTCAGCTCCAGGCTCAAAAACCGGTGGTGTTCTGCGGCGATCTCAATGTTGCGCATCAGGAGATTGACTTGGCTCGCCCCAAGGACAATGTGAATAATCCGGGCTTCAGCCCTCAGGAGCGAGCTTCCTTTGATCGACTTGTTCAGGCCGGATTTGTCGATACCTTTCGCGAATTTGAAAAGGGAAGTGGCCACTACTCCTGGTGGAGCTACCGAGCCGGCGCGCGAGCGAGGAATGTCGGCTGGCGCATTGATTACTTTGGGATTTCCCAGGCGCTGACCCCACACTTAAAATCGGCATTTATCCTCCCCGAGGTCATGGGCTCGGATCATTGTCCGGTGGGAGTGACGCTTGATCTAGGTTAGCCTCGATTCCCCCCTTATCTTTGTCTAGGGTAGGGATTGAGCAGCACAGGCTTGTGTTTTGGGCTGAACTTCCTTAATGGATTGATCTGATCTCAAGAACCCCGGTTTGTTGCAAACTCCCGACGTCATGAAACCCTTTGCTTGCGCCTCCATCCACGCCCTTTGCACGCCCTTGCTACTGACGATGCTCCTTTCTAGCTCGCTGCAGCCGGCCTCGGGGCAGTCCATTTCATCAGCTTCCTTTAGTTTCCAACCCAAGGATCGCATCGCCCTGGTGGGGGATACCCTGCTTGAGCGAGAGCAAACTTGGGGATACCTGGAGTCATCCATCACGAGTCGATACCCTGCCCACGACCTCACATTCCGCAATTTTGCCTGGAGTGGGGACAACCCTCTTGGCCAGGCTCGAGCGAGTTTTGATTGGAGCAAGGCACCGGAGCAATGGCTTGAGCGCATCACCGGACAGCTCAAAGCCTATGATCCCACTGTGATCCTCCTGGCCTATGGCATGGCCAGCTCCTTGGAGCATCCCGGTGGTGCTCGATCTTTTGCTCAAGACATGAAGCGTCTCCTGGATGCTTTACCCTCGGTTTCCACTCAGCCTCAATCCCTGCGTCTTGTTCTCATCGGCCCCCTTCGCCATGAGGCCATGGGGGCTCCCCTTCCTGATCCGAGAGCCCACAATCAAGCCCTTTCCAATTATGTCCGTCAACTTCGCGACACAGCTCTTGAGAGAAACCTTCCGTTTGTGGATTTATACCACGATCTAGGTGATGGCCATGCGGATGCATTCAAGCGACCCTTCACTGAAAATGGCATTCACCCTGGGCCGTATGGTTATGCCCGAATGGCTGAATTGATCGCTCGCGTGCTGGGACATGAGCCCTGGCCCTGGCATTTGGAAGTCAGCCGCTCTGGTGTGAATCAGACGGCAACCCGAGGGGTTCAGGTGCAGGGATTCACGCATCAGGGGGATCGAGTGGAATTTGAACTGAAAGACGATTTGTTGCCCACGCCGAATGCCGATGATGAGGATCAACTCCTGCCGACCTCAAACGCACCGCGCACCATGCGCATCCAGGGACTTGCACCCGGCAAATACGCCCTTCAGATCGATGGCCAGTTTCACGCTGTCCACTCGGCCGAAGCCTGGGCCAGGGGTCAGGTCTTTGAGCGTGGCCCGCAATTTGATCAGTCAAGTGCCCTGCGTCAGGCCATCATCAAGAAAAATGAGACCTTCTTTCACCGCTATCGGCCCCAGAACCACACCTATTTGTTTGGTTTCCGCAAGCATGAGCAGGGCCAGAACGCCGTTGAAATCCCTCAGTTTGACCCCCTGGTTGCCGAGCAGGAATCAGCCATTCACCAGCTGGCTCGCTCCAAAAGCCACCGCTATGCTCTGGTCAGGGTGGCTCCCGATTTGACTTTGCAGGATGCCCTGGCCTGGCGTCTGCCCACTCCCACTGCGGTTGAGACCCGATCCCTAGATGCCGCTCAGCGAGATCGCTCACCCGCAGCACCTGCTGATCGGTTTCAACTTTCCCCAGAAGTTGAGATGACTCTCTGGGCGGAAACACCTTTGATCAGCAAGCCGATTCAGATCAATTTCGACCCCGAAGGCCGTCTCTGGATTGCTGGGTCCCGTCTCTATCCGCAGATCAAGCCAGGACAGGCCGCTGAAGATCAAATCCTTGTGATGGAGGATACGGATCGAGATGGCGTTGCCGATCACACCACGGTCTTTGCTGAGGGTTTGCTCATGCCCACGGGCATCGAGCCAGGGGATGGGGGCGCTTATGTCGGACAAAGCACCGAATTGCTTCATCTCAAAGACACGGACGGGGATGGGCGAGCTGATGAGCGTCGTATTGTCCTATCTGGTTTTGGCACCGAGGATACCCACCACATTTTGCATACCCTGAGGTGGGGGCACGATGGGCAGCTCTACATGAACCAGTCCATTTATATTCACAGCCATCTGGAAACGCCCAACGGACTGGTACGCCTCAACAGTGGCGGGGTCTTGCACCTGCGTCCCGACACACTTGAACTGGACGTGCACTTGCGTGGTTTCTGCAATCCGTGGGGTCACCAGTTTGATCTGTTTGGGCAATCCTTTGTGACCGATGGTGCTGGGTTTCAGGGCATCAGCTATGGCATCCCCGGTGCCATGTATTTCACCTATGCCGGTGGCCGTCGTCTGTTGGACAGCATCAGCCCAGGTGCTTACCCGAAATTCTGTGGTCTGGAGCTGATTCAGAGTGAGCACTGGCCTGAGGATTGGCAGGGATCTGCCATCACCTGCGATTTCCGCGCCCATCGTATCGTGCGCTTTGACCTGGCTGAGCAGGAAGCGGGTTATGCCGCCCAGGAAGCAGGTGACTTGATCCGCTCGCTTGATCCCACCTTTCGACCCATCGATGTCAAGATGGGGCCGGATGGAGCGCTCTACATTGCTGACTGGAGCAACCCCATTATCCAGCATGGTGAGGTTGATTTTCGAGATGAGCGCCGAGACAAGGTGACTGGTCGCATCTGGCGAGTCACCTACCGTGGCCGGCCAGCACTCCCTTTGATGGACTTACGGTCTGCATCGGATAGGGAACTGCTGGATCAACTCATGACTGGGCATGGAGAGCGCCAAAAACAGGTGCGCCGCGTGCTGGCAGAACGTGGTGAGTCCACGCTCCCTACTCTGCACTCCTGGGTATCAGACCATCAGGAGCCTGAGCATCTGCTGCAGGCACTCTGGATGTATCAGACACTCAATCACGTCCAACCTGAGTTACTCAGAAACCTCCTTCAAGCCGAGGATGGTCGAATCAGGGCCGCTGCGATCAGGGTGCTCAGCTTCTGGCGTGATGATATGCCAGATGGCACCACATTGCTGGGAGATTTGATCCTCGATGATCACCCAAGAGTACGCCTTGAGGCGGTCCGAGCTTTGGCCAGAATCGGTGATGGCTGGGCGGCGTCGACTGCCCTGCAGGTCCTGGAAAAACCCATGGATCGTTTCCTTGATTATGCCCTTTGGTTAACCATGAATGACTTGGCCGATCCTTGGATTGAGGCTATCCAGGCTGGCACTTGGCAAGCTTCCCCCGAGAATCAGGCAGCTCTGGAATTTGGCCTGACTGCAATCCCAGGGGACAAGGCTGCTCAAATTCTCGAGCCGATGACTCAGTCGCTGAGTGCTGAGGCCTTGGCTGAGGGTCCCTGGATGGATCTGATGGGTAAGGCAGGCACGACGGGTCAACTCAATCGGTTGCTCCAGATTGCTACGGACGAGCGATCCTCAGAGGAGGTGATCCTGGACGTCGACGTCAGCAAGGACAGCGTCGGCCGCGTCACGCCCGCGGGCTTCGCCATCGACACGCGCCATGTGCGCACCCAGGTGCTCGTGGACAACGGTGGCACGGTGGTGATCGGTGGCATCTTCACGCAGACCGAGAAGGAGGACACCAACAAGGTGCCCTGGCTCGGCGATGCGCCGGTGGTCGGCGCGCTGTTCCGCAACCGCGCGCGCTCGGTGGCCAAGACCGAATTGCTGGTCTTCCTAACGCCCAAGGTCATCACAGATCCGGGGGTGCGGCGGTGAGGCGGCCCGTGTGGCGAGCTGCGACCGACGCGGCCACGGCGGCCACG
>JALRAZ010000096.1 GCA_023257935.1 Verrucomicrobiota bacterium | reverse complement strand
CATCATCAGGGTTTCTGGGGACCAGGCGTTCAGCTTGGTGGACCAGTGCTTTTCACCTAAAGGGCGCGACTCTCGAAAATCTTCTGAGGCAGCCTCTCATACTATCCACTATGGTCATATCACCGAGGGTGAGCAAATCCTCGATGAGGTCATGGTCAGTGTGTTCAAGCCCCCTCGTACTTTCACCAGAGAACCGGTGGTGGAAATCTCAACCCATGGAGGCAGCTTGCCCGTCAGACAAGTGCTCCAGCGCCTGCTTGGCCTTGGAGCCAGGCTGGCACAACCCGGAGAGTTTTCCATGCGAGCCTTTCTCAATGGACGCATTGATTTGACGCAGGCGGAGGCCATCGCTGATCTCATCCACGCTAGGACCGAACGAGCTGCCGGTGCCGCACAGGAGCAGCTCAGGGGCACCCTAGGCAGACGCATGAAAACACTGAGTCAGGATATGATGCATGTCCTCGCTCACGTCGAGGCCCATATCGATTTTCCCGACGAGGACATAGCACCTGATACCCATGCCGCATTGTTAGGTCGACTCAGTCAGGTTGAACAAGGTATGCAGCAACTCCTGCTCACAGCTCGTGAAGGAAAGTTATTACGTCAGGGACTTCGTCTTGCAATCATCGGCAAACCCAATGCCGGCAAGTCAAGCCTGCTCAATTGCCTGCTAGGCCAAGATCGAGCCATTGTCTCCCCCATGGCGGGCACCACCCGTGACACAATCGAAGCCCAAGCAAACATTCGAGGCATTCCGGTGATTTTGATCGATACGGCAGGATTGCGAGACACCGAAGATAGCATCGAACAGCAGGGTGTGGCACGAAGCCGTGAAACCGCATCACAGGCTGAACTCATCCTCCACATCCTCGATGCCAGCTTACCCCTTGATCCGGATGAATCGCCTTTTGGAGAAAATGCGATTCAGCAACCTATCCTTGAAATACTCAACAAAGTTGACCTGCCAATCCATGCAAGTCATGCCTCTAGAAAAGATACGATCCTCCTGAGTTGCGCAACTGGGGTAGGCATTGAATCCCTGAAAGACGCCATACTCAAAACGGTTTGGTCCGGTTCACTCCCCAGTGAAAACTCTGAGGTCATGATCAACTCTCGACACCAGCATGCTCTACAGCAATCACTCGAGCATGTCGCCATTGTCAAGGAGGGCTTGGCTTCCAACCGGGAACTGGAACTCATTGCCATGGATTTGCGTATCGCACTGAGTGAACTGGGTGAGGTCATCGGCGAAACCACAACCGAAGATTTACTGGACAGCATTTTCAGTCAATTTTGCCTGGGAAAATAGCCTATCAACTTACTGGGCTCATTCAGTAGCCGGATCCATCGGGAACACCCATTTGACAAGCCCTTCCTTGGGATGGTAGCTCAACCTACCTCCTCGCTCATTCCTTGGTATACTGGCAAGAAGCCCCGCCTCAACCAGTTCTTCAAGTTGCTCGGGAAGCCTTCCTTCCAGGATGCGAAATTGCTCGAGTGCCTGTCGAACCTGAGAAAGAGCGAGGGACTGTGTGGCCTGCTGGCTTGCCTGGTCAACCGATCCGATATAATCAAGCGGAGCGGTGAGCGGACTGGCCTCAGCATGAGCCTGCGATGGATTCGTCTGAGTCTCTGAGCTGGGCTCTTGGCTACGCCCCCCACAGCCTAATAGGGTCAGGGCGTAGCACAGGATCAGACGATGAGCTGGGTGCTTCAATACGGTTTGCATGGGGCTATTGTTTTTCATTGGGTTGGGCTGTTTTCTGTGGCACCACGCCATCGCTTCAGTGGGAACCAATCTAGCAGGTTCACCCCCTGTTCTGGCAGTGGCTCTCCGTCGTTAGGCTGTTGCCCACCTTCCTCGGCTCGGTTTGCCTGTCTGGGTTTGATCAAACCTCGGTTTCCCAACAACCCGCCGAGCCCTTCTAGGGCTTGGAGGGCACCACGCCCGACGTCCTCGACCACTTTGACGGTCTCCTTGACCGTTTCGTTAGGAAGCCCAATGGCCGATCGCAGCGCCATCCCTCCCAACTTCCACGCATCCTTGCTCAACCTGAGATCATTAAGGTTCCCTGTCAGATGCAGAAAGGGAGGTAGAGCAACAAATGCCTCGTTTTGAATGACACCTCGGGATACCAAGTTGGCCTTATTGGCCAGCGAGCGCTCCAACTTGAACTCGACTGGCAGATCAACACGACTGGTGCCAATAGGATCCTCAAGCAAGACTCTGCCTTGAGTGCGAGCCTCAAAAGCACTGGATTGAACCAGTAATTCGGCAATCTCTAACTGGTTTCGCTCAACCAACGCCGAGATCTTGATTGAATCAACTGGCCGAGAGAAAAGGGTCGGCAACCTCAAGGCTCCAGTAATGGGTAGGAGCAATCGTTGAGTCCATGGACCCACCATCTTAAGATCTGCGCCTTGGTAATCCACTTGCCACTGGCCAGTACTTGTCTCATTGAGTCCCCAGCTTTGCGGATCAAATCCTTGGAGCTTACCCTTCATGGAGATGGTCCCAGGGATCAACTGACCCGTTCGACCGGAAATCACTGACACAAGGGCATGGGCGGGTAATTGCTCAACTTCCAGACGGAGCTCGGTGGTCCAGGTAGTGGCCTCGGCCTGCTTCATTTCCAGGGCGAGCACCACTGGAGCCTCTTCGAGGTGAAAGGTGAAGGGAGCCACCACAAAGAGGTCTGGAGCAATCTGCAGCCCCAGTTCAAGATTATCCATCGTCGTCCCAGCGTAGACAACACGCTTGAGTTGCGCCTGTAGGGTGGCCG
>JALRAZ010000536.1 GCA_023257935.1 Verrucomicrobiota bacterium | reverse complement strand
CAGCGGTGCTGTGACTGTGGAGTACCAGCGGGACTTGAACGCTCTCCTTGAGGGCTCTCACTAGGTCTGCAGCCATGGATGGGGTGATCAGGCCTGCCATGTCCTTGATGCAAATCGAATCACATCCCATGGCTTCCAGCTCCTTGCCCAGCTTCACAAAGCTTTCCAAGGTGTGAACGGGGCTGGTGGTGTAGCAGATCGTACCCTGAGCATGCTTGCCAGCCTTCTTCACCGATTCGATGGCGGTCCTGAGGTTGCGCACATCGTTGAGGGCATCAAAAATTCGAAAAATATCCATGCCGTGACGAGCCGAGCATGCAACGAAGGCAGCGACCACATCGTCGGGAAAGCTGGTGTATTGAACAATGTTCTGCCCTCGAAGGAGCATCATATGGGGCGTGCGTGGGCTGAGTGCCTTGATGGCATCGAGGCGGTCAAATGGGTTTTCGTTCAAGAATCTCAAGCAGGCGTCAATGGTAGCGCCTCCCCAGGTTTCCAGGGCTCCGAATCCCACCTGATCCAACTCTTCCACCACCGGGAGCATCTGTTCGGTGCGCATTCTGGTTGCAGCCAGGGACTGATGCCCGTCTCGCAGGACGGTGTTGTTGAAAACAACTGGCTTGGTCTGGGACATCTTGGCAGAGTGCGAAGAGCCACCGGTGGTTTCAAGCTGAATCTCCTTATCCTAGATTCTCCAAAGGGCATTGACGACGGCGTGTAGCTCATGCATTGACTTGATGAGGCTAGGGGACTGGATAGCCACCCAAGCCACCCATGTGATGCACGATGTTTTTCAGCAAAAAAAACGACGCCTCAAGGATTTGATGGCCCAACAACAAGCCGTTCCCAGCCTGGGAGTCCACGATGCTCTTTCCGCTCTGGTCGCGCAGCGGGTAGGTTTCAAGATGCTCTTTTTAGGTGGTTTCGGGGTCAGCGCCTCTCGATTGGGCCTGCCCGACTTGAATTTCCTTGGCCTCAGGGACATGGAACAGGCTGTGAGTGATTTGACTGCCGTGCTGGAGGTTCCCTTGATTGTTGATGCGGACACGGGCCATGGGGATTTGCCACATGTGCGTCGCACCGTGCAGCGGCTGGCGGCGGCTGGCGCTTCGGGCATCCTCCTTGAGGATCAACGCTTTCCTAAGCGATGTGGGCATTTCGCAGGCAAGGAAGTCATACCAGTCGAATCGATGATGGATAAGGTGCTTGTGGCCGTTGAAGCCAGACCTGATGAAGATTTCCTGATTGTAGCAAGAACCGATGCCAGAGCCTGTCATGGCCTGGATGATGCGCTTGAGCGCATCGGGGCTTACGCCCGTTGTGGCGCTGATGTGGGTTTTGTGGAAGCCCCTCAAAGTGTTGAGGAGCTCAAACGTATTCCCCTGGAAACGCCTATCCCACAAATGGCCAACATGTTGCTGGGTGGCGTGACGCCGATCTTGAACTGGCGCGAATTGGAACAAATGGGATTCAAGTGGGTGGTCAGCCCAGTCGAAACCCTGGCTGTCTGCATGAGTGCTATGCAGGCAATGATGACGACTTTCCTGCAGGAGGGCTCCTTGGAGGACTTCATGCAGGGCAAAGCGACTTTGGGTGACTTGAAGGACCTTCTCGCCCTGGAGCGTTGGCAATCTGGTGTCAGCGTCGATTAGGCCTCGGACACGGGCCCTCATACCCTCTTACCCTAGAACCGGTGACGGGGCAGGAATCCCGCCCTTGCTTTAACAGATTGTCAACCCACTGAATCTGGATTAGAAAACACAGCATGAAATTGTCTCAACTCATTCAGCGCCTACCCCTGCAAGTGGGGGCAACCGTCCTTGGATTGATGACCCTCATCGCATCGCCAATGGAAACCAGGGGTGAAGATGGCTGGGTGCACTACCAAGGCAAGGCGGGGGCTGGCCAGGGCAAGCGAATCGTTTTCATCACCGGGGATGAGGAGTATCGCTCAGAGGAGGGGATGCCCATGATGGCCAAGATTCTCTCGGTCCACCATGGTTTTGACTGCACGGTTCTTTTTGCGATGGACGATGCGACGGGCACAATTGATCCCAATAACCAGACCAATATCAAAGGCATGTCCTTCGTCCAGGAAGCCGATCTGGTAGTCCTTTTCACTCGATTCAGGGAGCTGGCTGACGACCAGATGAAATACTTCGCTGACTACTTCGAATCAGGTAAGCCCATCATTGGCCTCCGGACTGCGACCCATGCCTTTTCATACAGTCGCAACAAGGAAAGTGCTTACATTGATTACCACTGGCAGAGCAAGCGCTGGCCAGGAGGCTTTGGTCAGCAGGTGCTGGGTGAAACCTGGGTCAATCATCACGGTCACCATGGGCAGGAGAGCACACGTGGCGTGATCGAGGGCCAATCCAAGGCCCATCCTATTTTGCGCGGCGTGGCAGATATATGGGGGCCGACCGATGTCTATGGGGTCGCCCACCTTCCCAGCGACATCACTGTGCTGGTCCATGGGCTTTCGCTAGCTGGGATGCAGCCTGATTCTTTGCCCAATTACGATAAGCCGCTCATGCCTGTTGCCTGGGTCAGGGAACACCCTCAGCCCCATGGTAAACATAATCGCGTCTTTTGCACGACCATGGGAGCAGCCACCGATCTGGAAAGTGCTGGCCTGCGTCGTCTACTGGTCAATGCTTGTTATTGGAGTCTTGGTATGGAACAGGCCATCCCTGAATCGAGTAACGTCGATTTGGTTGAGCCATTCAAGCCGACTCCATTTGGTTTCAATGGTTTTGTTCAAGGCATCAAGCCCTCTTCGCATGCGCTCAAGTAATTGCTTGGAGGGCTCAGTCAAGTGGACCTCTTTTTTGCGCTAATGAGGACACTCCCATGAGCACTCCTTTACTCATCATCGGCTACTGTCTTGCCATCCTCCTTGCCTCGCTGGCTGGAGGATGGATTCCTCTAATGGTTCGATTGACTCATACCCGGTTGGAGGTCGCCTCAAGTTTCATTTCTGGGCTCATGCTCGGTGTGGGATTGCTGCATCTGCTGCCTCACGCCTATTTTGAAATCGGTTCGATTGATCGAGCCATGCACTGGTTGATGGCTGGGTTCCTCTTTACCTTCCTGATTCAGCGATTCTTTCACCATCACATGCATGGACTACCCATGGAGGCCGGTCATGAGGAACATGCTGAAGGCCCTCACAGCTGTGAGGGGCACGAGCATCCTCCTCATCCTGCCGAGGGGGACAATGACCGTATTGGCAAGCGCTGGTCTTGGCTGGGAGCGGGACTTGGCCTGACCCTGCATACCTTAATCAATGGCATGGTGCTTGCGGCGAGTATTCAGGCCGAAAGCGAGCATCAGGATGCTGTAGCCTGGGCTGGGTTTGGGACTTTCCTAGTCATTTTTCTGCACAAGCCCTTTGACGCCTGGACCCTCGGCACCTTGATGTCCACTGGCGGCTGGAGTCGATTCCAGCGTCACCTGGTCAATGCCGTGTTTGCCCTCGTGATCCCTTTGGGGGTGCTCCTTTTCATGCTTGGTTTCCACACCGTGGCCGAGAATAACCATCAGTGGATCGGTTGTGCTTTGGCTTTTGCTGCAGGAACCTTCCTCTGCATTGCCTCGATTGACCTGTTACCTGAATTGCAATTTCATAAGCACGACCGCTTTAAACTGAGCATGGCTTTGGCCCTGGGTATCGGGCTGGCCGTTCTGGTCGGCCAGTTTGAATCCCACGGGCACGATCATCAGCAGCCCGCTGCCGGAGTTCTTGATGATGGGCACGATCATGGTCAGAGCCATGAGGCAGAGGCCGATCATGACCACGATCACTGAGCCAGTGGCCATCGTCCTTTTGGCTCAGCCTTCAGGTCTAGTGATCCCATCTTGCCTTGCCGACAAGGGCTCATATCTGGGGCTCAACCTCACTTTTTAGCGGCTGCATCCCATCTTTTGTTTCTTTTCGGGCAAACCACCAATCAGCAGCCAGGTTCGGGGCCGAATCCGACATGATGACTTCAAGGGCAGTTGCCATTTTTGACGGTTTTTGCTGACCTTTTTGGATGCATTCAAGCCGCATCAGTCCCGAGCGAGCTTTGAGGATTGCCACGGGAAGGCCTTTTGCCTAGCTTGCCCTCCATGTGGACAAGACTCATGATCCTGATGGCATGTTGGGTGGTGTCCTGTCGTAGCGTGCCCTCTCCCAATGCGGAGCCACCCCATCAGATCCTCAAGGTGCTGCCCCATTGGTTGGACCAGCAGGGCAGGCATACCCTTTCACCCAGTCTTTTCGAGAGGGATGCTTACCAGCAGCATTTGAGCCTTCACCGCGATGAAGTCTCAACCATGCGATTTGATGTGAACTGGCGTCTGGCCACCAGAGACTTGACTGGGTGCACCCTTCACCTGGAGGCCCGTGTGGGCCGGGATGATGCCATCGAGACCATTGAGCATGAAGTGCCCCTTCAGCTACCTAGCCTGCGCCGGCAGGGCTGGACGGGCATCCAGATTCCTGAGGGCTCATGGGATCCTGAATCCAACCTGATGGCTTGGAGGGTGACACTGAGGCAGGAATCTACCATCTTGGCCACACGCACCAGTTTTCTGTGGTAGATGGCCACCTTGGATCCAATTGGCCTCTGACCCTCCCCTCGAAGTGGGGCAATTCAGATCCTTTTTTACCCAGATAGTCCCTCCAAAGAGGGTGTTTTGAGGATGGCCTGGCTGCCCGCTTAGGGTGATTTTATTTGCTGTTTGGGGTGTTTCGTGAAATAAAACTAAGCAGATGCTGCCCCAGTTAGCCATGCGTGTGCTACGCACGACCGACCCCAAGGCGTTGTGGAAATTTTCATGGCTCTTTGGGTTCAAAGGCATGCTGTCGGTGTTGCGCTTCAAACAGCGAGCTAAGCGTGGCATTGTTTTCCCTCCGTTTCTCTACCTGAGCATCTTGAACAGCTGTAACCTCCGCTGCCAAGGCTGCTGGGTGGATGTGGAAGCCCCTCGAGAAAGCATTGAGCTCGATCGCTTGCATCGCCTGATCAATGAGGCCCGATCCCACGGCAACGCTTTTTTTGGCCTTCTTGGCGGGGAACCCTTCATGCACCCACAGTTGCTGGATCTGATCGAGCAGCAACCCCAAGCCTATTTTCAGATCTTCACCAACGGCCAATTGATCACCGACAAGGTTGCCGAGCGCATGAGGCGAGCTGGTAATGCCACCCCCCTGATAAGTATTGAAGGACGGGAAGTGGTCAGTGATCAGCGGCGGGGCAAGAAGGATGTTTACGCCAGGACCCTGAAAGGGCTGGATACCGCCATCAAGCATCGCTTGCTGACCGGTGTGGCCACCAGCGTCTGCCAATCCAACATCCGAGATCTCCTCAACGAATCCTGGCTCGATGAATTGATCAATCGAGGGGTTCATTATGTGTGGTTTCATTCCTACCGACCTGTTGGGCCCAACATGCATCAGGATTTGGGGCTCTCTCGCGAGGAACTGGTTGAAACCCGACGATTCATCACCGAGATGCGAGCCAAGAAGCCCATTGCCATTGTGGACGCCTACTACGATCACGAGGGTCAGGCACTTTGTCCAATGGCCACTGGCATCAGCCATCATGTCAATCCCAAGGGAGGGGTTGAGCCTTGTCCCATCATCCAGTTTGCCAATGAATCGATCGACGATGAGCGGGGCATTTATCAAACCCTCACTGAATCAACCTTTCTTAAGGACTTTCGCGAAACGACCGCTCGTCAGACACGCGGATGTGTGATGCTGGAGCGACCCGATCTGGTCGAATCCCTGGTCAAGCGACATGGGGCAGTCGATGGCACGATTCGTCAGAGTGCCATGCAGGAATTGCAGGCCATGCAGGCCCGAGACAGCCAGTGGCTGCCCGGAGACGAAATCCCCGAAAAACATTGGATGTATCGATGGGCCAAGCGGTTCTTTTATACGGATTTCGGGGTCTATGCCCATTTGGAAAATGTGAAACCCATCCACGATAAGGCTGGTCAGGAAAAAGAGATGCTGACCCCCCATCATTCCTGAACGAAAACGCCCGCGGAGAATAAAACAATGGATTCAACCCCACAGACCCTTTCGGCAGAACCCACCCTTAAGTTGCCCAGAATGACGCCGCCGGCCCGATTCAGGCCCCCTAAGAGCAACTTACCCCAGACCCCCGAGGAACGTTCGGAGATCCTTCAACGCGTTCGGGAATATGTTGCCGAGCACCGTCCTGTGCCCCCGATGCCCATGGAGGATATCAAGGTGCATGCCGATCAGTTGGTTGCCAAGCTGGGTTGCGATCCCGTTTACCGCGATTTTATCGGGGTGCTGATGAACAATGAAATGTGGCGGGACTCGCTGGCGGCCATCCCTTACGAACGCCGGCTGCTCCTCCTGCCCAAGTGCCTGCGGGTAGAGAGTAAATGTCCGGCGCCCTTTGATGAATTTGGTTTGCTCTGCAAGCAGTGTGGGCTGTGTTCGATTCAGGACCTGCAGAATGAAGCCGAGCGCCTGGGTTATGCCGTCCTGGTCGCAGAAGGCTCGGCCATTGTCATGTCCCTGATTCAGACTGGCAAGATCGAGGCCATTGTGGGAGTTAGTTGCCTGAGCGTGCTGGAGCGCGCCTTCCCCTATATGGAAGCGGCCGCGGTGCCGGGGGTGGCCATCCCGCTGCTTCAGGATGACTGCATTGATACCACGGTGGATCTGGACTGGGTCTGGGACTACATCCACCTGACCAGTGAGGACAAGAGCCTGCGTCTTGATTTGGGTGCCCTGCGTGAAGAGGTGGACTTTTGTTTCACCCCGGCCTCGCTGGAATTGATCATGGGCTCCTCAAGCGGGAAAACCGAGGACCTGGCCAGGCAATGGCTGATGCGGGCGGGTAAGCGCTGGCGCCCCTTCCTGACTGCCTCGGTGGTTCAGTCCCTGATCGAAGAGGCAGGGGAAGGCCTTTCTGATGACCTCAAGCGTATCTGCGTCGCGGTGGAGTGTTTCCACAAGGCATCGCTCATTCACGACGACATCGAAGACGAGGATGATCAGCGTTATGGCGAGGCGACCCTGCACGCCGAGCACGGGATCGCGGTGGCGCTCAATGTGGGGGATCTGTTGGTGGGTGAGGGCTATCGCTTGATTGCCTCGACCAGCCTTTCAGGCGAGCAAAAGGCCCTCATGCTGCAGATTGCCGCCGAGGGACACCGACAACTTTGCCGTGGGCAGGGAGCCGAACTTTGCTGGATGCGTGACCCCCAACCCATGAAGCCGGTCGAAGTACTGGAGATTTTCCGAAGCAAGACCGCCCCAGCCTTTGAAGTGGCCTTGCAGATGGGAGCGGTCTTTGCCGGAACTCAGATCCATGCGGGGGTAAGCGACACCCTGCGTGCCTACAGTGAGTCCCTGGGTATTGCCTACCAGATCCGTGATGACCTTTCAGACCACGGCGTGGAAGGCGAGACCAATGATCTGGAACAAATTCGCCCGAACCTCCCTCTGGCCGTGGCTCACGAAAAAGCCAAGGGCCCCGATCGCGAAGCCCTGGAAACGGCATGGAGAAGGCAACTCAATGGTACCGTCTCGCATCAGGACATCGAACGACTCTGTCAGGAGCTCAAAGCAGTGGAACGCTCTGAACGCCTGCTTGAGGCCTACAAAGAAGAGGCCATCCGATCGATCGCGCAGCTCGACAACCCCAGCCTCAAGGGCCTGCTTCGCCGCATGATTGGCAAGATTTTTAATGATGCTGAAATCAAGGGATGGTGTAGTGAAGTGAACGGTGCCGAGGGTGATCAGCTCTTTGCTGAGGCCCGATAGGAGAAGCACCTAGGTTTTTTCCTAACCCTATCCCATGCCAGTTGCCAGCACATCGGATTGGGTCAGCCTTTTCCCGTCTGGCTACCGATGGATCATGGCAGCATGGGGCCTGCTCGTCTGGGCCAGTGAGGCTTCTGCGCTTGAGGCTCAGGCTCAGACCGAAGCTCAGACGCCCTCATCATCCACCCCTCCTGCATCCCTGGTATCGCAGTCGTATTTCACTCGGGTAGAGAAGGCTGAGGCACCCATCCAATGCCAGCCCCTGGCTGAGAGCCTGTCGTGGGATCGGCCAGTGTGGATGACTCCCATCCCCGGGCAGGATAGGCAATGGGTAGTACTGGAGCATCGCAGTGGCAAGGCTTGGCGTCTGGATCTCACCGATGAAACCAAGCCACAAAAGAGTCTCTTTGGTGACTTCAGTGCGGAGGTGAGTGATGGTCCCTGGGAAGGTTTGATGTGCCTGGCCTTTCACCCGGGTTTCACCCTCAATCAGCGCTATTTCATCAAGCATGAAACCATGCGGGCCGGACAACGCTGGACGGTCATCCGCGAGCATCGCTCAAGCAAGGATGGCCTAGCCGATTCAGGACAAGCCCCTCGAGAACTTTGCGCCATCGAGCAACCCGCAGACAATCACAACGGTGGTACCTTGGCCTTCGGTCCGGATGGCATGCTTTACTTTGCCATGGGTGATGGAGGCCCTCAGGAAGATCCCAAAGGTCATGCGCAGAATCTCGGCAGTTGGTTGGGTAAAATGCATCGCATTGATGTGGACCGGGCCGAAGCGGGGATGGCATACGGCATTCCTAGGGACAACCCTCATGCTTCCAGCCAGGAATCGGGCATTCGCCGAGAGATCTATGCCTTGGGACTGAGGGAGCCTTGGCGGTTCTCCTTTGATCGAGTCACTGGTGATTGCTGGGTGGGTGATGTGGGACAGGGGAAATACGAAGAGGTCACCTTGGTTGGTCGAGGGGAAAACCATGGCTGGAACGTCTACGAAGGGTTTGAGGCTTTTTCCGAGCAATACAAAAAAGCAGGGGAGGCCTACACGTGGCCGATCTTTGTTTATGGCCGCAGTCTGGGTAACTCCATCACCGGGGGGTATGTGTATCGTGGCCGCGCCAACTCCCAATACTACGGGGCCTATGTGTGTGGGGATTACACCACCCGCCGTCTTTGGGCTCTGTGGAGCGAAGCTGGGCGCTTGAAGCAAATACTTCAAATCGGTGTGGCTCCCTCGCCGGTGGCTTCCTTTGCTGAAGGCCACGACGGCACGCTCCACCTGGTAGGCTATGATGGCAAGCTCTACCGCCTGGTCTTGCCCTGACAGCCCGGTGGAAGAGTCAGAAGAGGGGTGGATTCATCGAATCCCACTGGCTTCAAGTTGCCGGATCTCTGCTTCCCATCCTGCGCGATCAGCCTCACTGACCTTTGGGTCCGGCAGTAACCTGCGCCGGCTGCAATGCACCAAGGCCTGGAGTGTCTGGTAGTGACGGGTGGTGGCAATGGCCGCAGGCAGGTGGTCGTGCACCACTTCCAGGATGGCATCCATTCCCAGGGCCTCGGC
>JALRAZ010000481.1 GCA_023257935.1 Verrucomicrobiota bacterium | reverse complement strand
GTGAAATTGGTCACCTTAAATGGAACCTTAAAATATTCATCCGTGCCATCCCATGTCACCGAATCTGGCACCAAAGTCAAATCCCCTGCAGAAGATGAGATGGGGTGAGTGAATCCGAGAAGCGTAAAGCAAACAAGCGCCTTGGAAAGCAGTCTTTTGATCATGGAAATATTAGATAGGTTAACAGTAAATAATCTAACGTTCACATATTAAGGATTTTAGCAGACCAGCATCAAGCCCTAAAAAAAGCAGTAAAATCCATGTTAAACTCATCAAACTATGTTCACATTTTCGGCGCAAAAACAATGGAAGTTTCAAGCCAGGAGCCACAGCTACAGCCGCCGCCACCTTCTGGTGAAAGCAGCAATCCAGCCGCAGGGATAGTACTGAGCCAGCAATCAGGACGCAGACGGTTCCAGGCTGAAGAAGAACCTTGCTGCTGATCCCATACCGTGACATTGCCGGACCGGAAAAATAGGGCTTTTTCACTGGCAGCATACGTGCCACAGCCTCCCCCGGGCATTTCAATCGCAAGACGGCTCCCATCAACCAATGATAAGGCAGCCGGACGCACATAGAGCACGTCCCCAACGATTGCCGGTCTAGCCATGTGCCCACCATGATGATCCTGTGGCCAATTCACTTTCTGTGACCAATTGGGCAGGCCATCTAAAACGTTCCTAGCATAAACATGGTAAGCTCCCTGTCCGGAGGCCACCAGGACCACCTTGTCACCACCCTGAGCCAAATACAGGGCCACGGTACCTGGTTCGATGGCAAGAGGATGCACATACAGTGGCTGTCCTTGATGACGATTCA
This sequence comes from Verrucomicrobiota bacterium, assembly GCA_023257935.1. Lineage (GTDB taxonomy): Bacteria > Verrucomicrobiota > Verrucomicrobiia > Limisphaerales > AAA164-E04 > UBA7971. The sequence continues at coordinate 3,749 of JALRAZ010000481.1, read as the reverse complement.
GGCACACCAGTGCCAGGTCTTGCCACAAGGCCTCCCCTTCAAGTCGCCGAGGCTCTCCTTGCCGAAGCGAGGGATCACGAGCCTCAACGAACCAAATACGATCCTCAGCCAAGGTAATGGTGCTATTAATGATGAGGCCTCCCTGATAGTTCCAATGGAGGTCTCCTGAGTTAGCCTCTAAGGCAAATAGGTTTTCACTGCTGACCTTGTGGGTGACTTCCCCTGACTTCGCATCATACCAGCCGGCATTACCTCCTCCCCAAAAATTACTGTAGGCGGCGTCCTTGGTCACAGCACTTCCGATGAGTTGATCGGCCTGAGGTGATACGTAGGACCAGTCGAGTTTTGTGGAAGCGTCGGCGGCACCAGGAATCTGGAAAACGCGCTCAAGTTCTCCAGTCTCTGCATCCCATTGCCAGCAATGGCCTTCCATAGCCGTGTAGAGATGCTTGGCGTCAGCTGCCCAATTGCTGCTATCTCGGGGCATGTTGAAGCGCTGCAAACGAGGGACCTCCCGAGACCAGAGCACGCTGCCGTTGTAGGCATCCAGAGCGAGGATGCGGTGCAATCCCTGCACGAAAAGGCGTCCTCCAGTGGATAGTGGCGATGGCTTCCGCCCATTACGGTCAGGTTGAGCCCTTGGCCCTGGTCGACCAAGCCATTGCACCTCGAGGTCTTGCGTGCCTCGGGCTCCCTGGAGGGATTCCCCACCAAAAGCCCCGTTGGCGGCATCTCCATACTGATGGGACCACTCCCCTGCTCCAATCAACGGCCCTCGAGAGAGTTTGAGATAAGGCCCCGACCACTGGGCGGTGAGTCCATGTCTGGCTGCCTGAGCCATCCAGACATTCGCAGCGGTCCGCTGAGCAGCGTCCACCCGAATCAAACCAACACCCCCATCGGGTCTCAACCAGTGAGACATGATTTGAAGGAGCCAATCCATGGAAAGACCCGAGTCGTTGAGATCTGAAACCATAAGGTTGGCAAACCAATCCACCAGCGGCGGGCGGCTGACGGGGTCGAGGGCTTGGAGGGCGACACGCACCCCATAGCTACCCGTATCGGTCAGGAGTCGACGGGTCATGCCCAAATCCAACTTGGGGTCATTACTAAATGCCATGACCCTCATCGGAGTCTGGGCGGCCATGGTATGCCAAAGGGCAGGCCTTGCTGCGCCAAGGAAAACAGCCACACCTTGCCGCACCCCTGCATGATGGAGAAGCTCTTGACTGGCCTCAATCGCTTGGCTGTTTTCGCTCATGTCGGGCCAGGATGACAGCTGAGGGGGAGTGAAATTAAAAAGGGTATCACAATCAAAGGGATCGGTGCTCACCCAATTCCCCTGATCATCACGCTGCTCAATCCGATAAGTCATGGCGCGTCGGTAAGGCAGTTCCATGAGCTCAATCTTATGAGCCAAGCCATTAGGCATCGAAGGTATGATGGATAGGAGGTCACCCTCGTATTCCAACACCACACGGACGGGCGCCTCATCATGCGTCTCGAACTCAACGCATGCCGAAGAGGGCGAGGTGAAGCTCAAAACCGGCCCGAGAGCTAGCTCGAGCCGCGGTGCGGGGGGGGCAGGAAGCGGAAAACGCCTCCGCTTCGACTGCTCGAGGATTTCCTGGGGCTTGAGTGCACGATGGTGCACTCGCACTTCATGCAGCCTGCCCTGGGTCTGATAGTGTTCATCCTGATCATGGTAGGCCCCTACCTCATAAAACGCAGCAGGCGGGTATTGGATCATCCCTTGTTGACTGGATGAGGCAATCATGGGCTGCCCATCCTGATAAAGGATCATCTCCTGGCCATCGTAGGTCGCCGCCACATAATACCACCGCCTTAGCTCAAAGTCCTCTTCGGCCGCCATGTAAAGGAGCTGATCAGCCCCCCTCTCAGCGTTGAGTGCAAAACTAAAGCGCTGGTCCCGAAAGCCTAGGAGCCAGCCTTTCTCATACGCACCATTGTCCTGAATCGCGCCGATAATCCCACCCCATGCCAAGGGCTCGTCCACCCTGACCCAGGCCTCGACGGAGAATTGTTCCTTTGGCAGGTCGGGGTGTTGCATATCACCCTGAATCAAGCCACTGGTGGATCCGTCCAGGATCAAGGTTTCAAGGTCGCCTATCTGTTCAATACCACCCTTGCCAACAAGTCGAATGGAGCGATCACCTGCCTGGTTGGCGACCTCCTTACCGGTCAATGCCTCTCGATGAAAAACCCATCTTGCGACCATTTCATTGGCTTCAACTGACTCAATCTGACGCACCGGTGGCAGTGCTTCCTGATGGGACGCCATCTCAACTTCCTCCCATTGGTAATCCTCGGGAGCCAAGGCGCGAAAACAGTGAATCTCTCCCTGATCGGTGCTGGTGTAAAGCGCACCATTTGCCAAAGCCAGACCGTGAACCTTGCCTGGTAGGCTTGCTTCCCAGAGTGCTTGCCCCGTCTCAGCATCAAAGGCCAGGCATCGGTCCTCTGCTCCAATATAAAGATCCCCACCCCCCTTGATCAAAGTCAGGGGCCGATCCACAGGCAATCCCCACAGCTCCTGACGATCCTGGCGATCCAGGGCGCTCAGACTTGACTCCGTAAGCATGTAGGTGGTGCCACCATCTACCACCATAGCCCGAGCGTCCTTGAAGGTGGCGTAAGTGGTTTGATTGTTCAGTTGACTCCCAGTCACCCAGCCCGTTTTGTTCCCAGGGCCATGCAAGATTTCCGCCTGGGGCGTTAGCATAACAAAACACCCTCCCCCTCCTTTGAGTCCACCCAGCAAGGCAGCATCGCTACGACGGTAGATGAGGGGCGAAACCCTTCCCTGGGGTGCCACCAGATGATCATCCGAAACCAGGAGGGCCCCTTCGAAGGTCGTTTCCTCCAAGCGAGTCACATAGCGACCGGGACCTTCAGGCAGACCTGTGAGGGCATCCACGGCGCACAGATAGGATTCCTTCCATGGGAGCAGGCTGGCTGCAAAATAGGCCGTATCCTCAACCACCGTCACACCTGTTCTGATGGGCCAGAAAGGGATCCATCGACCATTGTTAAGGATCCATCGGTCTACCTCTCTTGGGCGGTAGGACCAGAGAAGCTTGCCGGTCAACGCATCCAAGCAGCGAGCCATACCGTCATCAGATCCCACATAAAGACGGCCATCAACCACTTCAGGGGCGATCCGCACGGGGGCATCGGTGTGGTAGGTCCAAAGCACACTGCCTCGACGCGTGTCCAGGCAACGGATCGTGTCGTCCACGGTGGAGCTAAAGTAAAGCTTTTCTCCTACAATCACGGTATGAAAAACCGGATCATAATCTCGCATCGATTGCAGCCCTTTGATACCGGCGTAAGCATCCCACTTAGCCGGCCCGGGCCACGCAGGCTGAGGTGGATGGGCCGATCGCCATACCCAGGATGTTTGCAAACGCTCGGCGCGCAAATCTTCCCCACTGACACCGCTGCGGTAGCTATCATGCCTGTAGGTAGGCCAATCCTCAGCAAGCATCTGAGAGCAAAGCAGAACCATAAGCAGGCTCGTGCACTTCAGACTCCACAGACGCTGCTGTGGGGATGAGTTACAATAATGACGAGTGGATGAGTGATGCGTGGACATGGGCGTTAACAGGGAAGGCATCCTGAATCGTATGGCAAAAAACAAACCAATACCTCATCGGCAGCAAGATCGCTCTCTGGCTCCAGGTCTTCATGGTTCGTCTGCTAAGCTTTCAGCTTGTGTCGTGCTATCG
>JALRAZ010000464.1 GCA_023257935.1 Verrucomicrobiota bacterium | reverse complement strand
TCCGAGCTAAGCTGATTAAGCTGTTTGAGTTTTGATACGGTGGTATCGAACTTTTGGGCAATACCCGAAAGCGTATCCCCGCGGACAATTCGATAGGTGTTGGAAACAGCAAAGCCTTCAAGGGTAGCAAAGCCCCCCAGTAAACAGGCAGATAGTCTCAAAAACCCTCGACGCTCCATGATGGCTTTTTTATTGCGGCTATGTGTTTCAGTGAAAAAACCACAAGCTCAGCTTTAAACATAATCAAAAAACTATTGATTTCAAATGATATATCGAACCTTTGTGGCGCTGGCCATGGATTCTTCTTACCGCTTTCCTTTTTGGTTGCAGTCCTTAGAGTCCACCCCATGTCACAGCGCTGTCTCTGGGTCTTGGGCAGGTCTCACCGTCACGCAGTTTTTTTAATCTTGAGCCTCCTCCTGCAGGGATGGCTCAGATTGCAGGCACATCCTATCTCCCTGAGTACCGCCGTCGCTGACATTTACCCTGACAGGGTCGAGGTGGAATTGCGCATCCTCGTGGAAGATCTGGTGCTTTATCAGGAACTTCAAGCTAACGGAGATCAGGTCGTTTCTAAATCTGACTTGATACGTGCCGCTGGGGAACACCGGCTCTTCCTTTCAAAATATTTCCGGGTGTTTCTCCAAGATGGCAGTTCTTTGCAGGGAAATTATTCGGAAATCGACTTGGATGAAATCCCAGAAGAGGGTGTTCGACTGGATCAAGTGATGGACTTTGGCGTGTATTACCGCTTGGCTCTGATCCTTCCTGAGCGCCCTGACTACCTCACTTTCACCCAACAATTTGGCGGTGATGAGGCTCCCGTCCCATCGGTGATGGATCTGATCCTGCTTCAAAATGGGGCTAGACTTGATTTTCCGGTTCAACTGGGGCCGCGCGCCCCTCACTCGGTTGCTCTCGATTGGGAAAATCCACCCAGAAATGACCGTTCTTATTGGAAGGAGCGAAGAGAGTGGATGAAGCAAAGAAGGGAGTCACTGCTGGGCATCACAAGCTACAGTGCCACCTATGCTTACCTGTATGTCGAACCTCATGAAACGCGCCTGGAGATTCTGGTTCCTTTGTTGACTCTGGAAACCTGGCTGCCGGTCAGTCGAGCTGATCCAGATTTTCTCTCGGTCCAAGAGCAGCAAGCTTTAGCTGATTCTCTGGAATCTTTTCTGCCCAATGCCTGCGAGGTAAACATCGAAGGGGTTGAAGTGAATCCCCGACTGGATCGACTCTCTTTCTACACCTTGGACATCCGAGATTTTGCTAATGATGCCAAGCCCCGAAGGGTAGGGGTGGCTAACGCTCGAGTGGGCATGATTTTGAGTTTTCCAACCAAGGGGATCCCGCAAGCCGTATCGGTTTACTGGAAGCATTTTAATGAATCAACCCCACTCTTAAACACCATGCTCTACGTTCTGGACGGGCCAGGTGAACGGTTCTTTTTTACCGAAAACGAACCTCAATGGGAGTGGCTCAATCCTGATAGCGCTTCAAACAATGCAAGTGATCATTCTTGGTTAACACTACCCCAAGCTCCCCCCATGCCGACCCTGCGACTTCCGGTTCTCTCATCATTCTGTTTGATCATTGCCTTGCATGCTTTCTGGCGCAAATCAATGGCCAGAGGCTGCATGGGTATTTTCGCTGGCCTGCTCTGCTGGTTTCTTATCCCGGGTAATGGGGCAATCACCCTGCGGCATCCTTTCAGAACCCCGCCTTTGCCTGTTGTCTTGGAACAAGCGCGCATAGCTGAGGTGCTTGTCAGGAATATCTATCGAGCTTTTGATTATCATGAGGATGATCAGGTATACGATGCCCTTGAGCGGAGTGCTGAGGGTGGCTACCTAGAATCGCTTTATCTGGAGATCAAGAAGGGTTTGACCATTGAAGGGCAGGGTGGAGCTCATTCTCGAGTTCGAGAGGTTAGCTGGATCCAAGGCGAACCTATCCTTCGGAGGCATTCTGATCAGGCGTTTGAAATGGCCATTGAATGGCAGGTCAGTGGGACAGTGGAGCACTGGGGCCATATCCACGAGCGTACCCACGCCTATGTAGCGGAAATTAAGATTAAGGCCATCGATGGTGAGTGGAAACTTGCCGGCATGCAGGTGCTCAATCAGGAGCAGATCGGTGCTTCGACTGGGTTACGCACGGCGGGCTGAAATATTGACTCTTGTTGGTCCTTTCAAAGTGAGATATCAAGGCCTCATGCGCCGTCGTCATGCATCGATCGATCGAAAGACAGGGGAGACCCATGTCCGACTTTCCCTGGACCTCGATGGAAGTGGAACCTACCGAAACCGAACCAGGATTCCATTTTTTGATCACATGCTTGATTTGTTTGCTCGTCATGCCGTGGTAGATCTGGATCTGGTCTGTCAGGGGGATATTGAGGTAGATGGGCACCATACGGTTGAAGACTGTGGGATCGCTCTCGGAGAGGCTTTTGTGGAAGCCCTAGGAGACAAACAGGGAATCAAACGCTATGGCTTTGCTTTTGATCCGCGCAACCCTTTTACGGGTGAGTCTTATGTCCCTATGGATGAATGCCTGGCCCGGTGCGTGATCGATTTCAGTGGCAGACCCTATTTGGTATGGAAGGGAATGGACGAAATGGGATACCGCATCATCCAGGCCGAGGAAATGGAGCAAGACATGTCCTCTCGGTTTCGCTTTGGCCTTGCCAGGGAGTTTTTTCAGGGTTTTGCCAATGCAGCTCGCTGTAATCTTCATCTTGAACTGCTCTATGGAGAGGAGCCGCATCATGTGGTTGAAGTCCTCTTCAAGGCCTTTGCTAAGGCAGTTGATTTTGCCTGTTCGCATGATCCCCGCATCGCCGATCAGATCCCAAGCACCAAGGGTAAACTTTGACCCAAGCTGAATAGAGAAGGTGTCCGATCCGTCCCAACTAGCATCCGAGACCTCCTGGGCTGATCCACGAGGCGACTCCGAGTTGGTTGCTCAGGCACAGGCTGGTTGCAAGGACGCTTTTGAAGTGCTCGTTCATCGGTATGCCAGCCGGGTCTACCATCGAGCTTATGCCATGCTACGAGATGAGGATCTCGCCTTTGATATGGCTCAGATGGCTTGGATCAAGGCTTGGCAGAGGTTGGAACAGTTTGCCGGGCAAAGTCTTTTTTCAACATGGATGACCCGAGTGACGATTAATGTCTGCCTGGATTATCTGAGAAAATCCAAGCGCTGGCGCTTTGATCAGAGTTTGGAAGCCATGCAGGAGATCGACAGTCACGCTGAAGGCAAACTGCCTGTGGTTGACGTGGATCCTCTGGAACGACTGGAGCTTGAGGAAAAACAAGCCTTGGTTGATCAAGCATTGAAATCACTGAGTGATGAGCATCGGTCGGTGATCCTCATGCACACCTATGAACATATGACTTACAAGGAAATAGCTGATACCATGGAATGCTCTATAGGAACGGTTATGTCTCGTCTCTACTATGCACGCAAGCGTATGGCGATCCTGCTTGGACCCTTGATCGAGGGAAAACTCTTGGAAAAATGAAAGACGAAATACGGTTTCAACTTCAGGCTTTGATGGATGGAGAGCTCTCGGCTGAGGATGCTGACCGGCTCCGTCGCCAGCTTCAAAGTAACTCGCATTGGCAACAACTCTACGACCAGCTAGCCATTCAGCGGCGCTGGGAACAAACAGTGCCTGAACGCCAGTTTCGCATGCCTTGTCGACCTGAATTTTTCTGTCAAGGCGTGATGGATCGCTTGGAGAGGCCAGAGCAGGCAACCGAAGCCAGCGGCCCTAGAGGGTCTGAGGCTCGATTCAATTGGAAAAGATTGTTCAGTCGCCTGCCATACGCGGTGGGTGTATTGGTTGCCTTGGCCATTGTGTGGTTTAACCGCCCCGTTCAGATTATGAATCCGGTGGGCCTGAAAACAGTCTCAAATCCCATGGGCATGATCCAGGAGCCTAGCCATGCTATCGAGAGCAGGCAGGCTAACTCAGGATTGATTTCATTTCGCTCTCAGGTCGAACGTGTCTCTGTGGTTTGGGTCAGCCCCGATTGATATTTGCCATTGCCACCTCCCCGAACCTAACCCTAGGATAAATGCCTCAATCAGCCACAAAGTTGACACCCTCAGCAGCCATGACCACCTCGCCCAAGATCGTTGCCTTAACAAGAGTTTTCATAAGGCCCTTGGTGGTTTGCCTTTTCCTGATGATGGGCATTCAGTCCGTCACCCATGCTGCTGATCAAGTCGATTTGACCGCTTCCTTGGTTTGGGGCACTGACAAGGAGTCCACACCTGGCCCCAACTTGGGCCCGGTGAGTCAAAAATTGCAGGCTAAGTTCAGTAATATATTCAAATGGAAGCGTTATTTCCTGATCTCACACAAATCATTGGGTTTCCCGCAATCATCGGGAAAACCTATCCAACTCAGTCCGACTTGTGAAATCAAGGTGAGGATTCTTGATGATGGGGATATGTTGGAGGTTCGCTTGCAGGAAAAGGACCAACCTCTACGCACGCTCAAGCACCCCCTACAACCTATCCAGGCCGAAGGGGAACTCTTTGTGATTGCTGGTGATGATCGGGATAGTTCTGGCGATGCTTGGTTTGTCGTGCTTGGCGACCCAAACGCTGAATCAAAGACCGAAGAGAGTCAGGATGATCTAGGGGGTAAGGCAAATTAATACTTACTATTCCAATGATCGCCTGATCTTGTTTGGCCCCTCTCCTTGCTGCTTTCAATCCTTCTGAGTGACGTGACGCACACAGCCTTTTTGTTTTATCCGTTGCACCTCGCTCTTTTCTATGATTCATTTTGGACGTCCCAAATACCGGCTTTGCTGGTTGGTTTTCCATGATTGCGCCAATGAAATCCATCTCTAAAAACACTCGATGGTGTTCCCTTTTCCTGCTCGCTTTGGCTGTCTCATCTTTATGCACGCCTGCGGTGGCTCAGCGCGTAGTGAGCGTTTCGACACTTCCGGGGAAAATGCGCTTTGATGTGGATCAGTTCACCCTCACTCCAGGGGAAAAGGTTCGGCTGGTGTTCACCAACAATGACGAAATGCTGCATAACCTTGTCGTGATTCGTGGTGACGAGGCGACCTCACTTGCTGTGGCTCAGAGGGCATGGGCCATGGGAGCTGCAGCGGCAGAGCGTCAGTTTGTCCCTGATATGCCCGATCACATTCTCCATCATACCAAGGTCTTGGAGCCAGGACAGCAGGACTCAATTGATTTGGTAGCTCCCAAGGTGGAGGGTTCTTATCCATACCTTTGCACGCTTCCTGGTCATGCCTTCAGCATGAAGGGCATCATGCTTGTCAAAGCCAACCCTGAGCCTGACAAGCTTGTGGTTAAGGCGGTAGACAAATCAGAGGAAGGCAGTGCTTTTGTCCTTCAACCGCACCACCATCCGATCATTAAGCGTGCCTTTGTGGAGAATGGGCCGCCTCGATCTGTGATGGTCGGTTTTCCTGGCGGCATCAACTTCTGTTTTGATGCGGAAAGTTGTTTTGTTTCTTTTGGCTGGTTTGGCCCCTTTCTGGATATCGGACCTGACTGGGGACGGAATGCCAACCAGCGTGGTGGGGGCCCGGTCAAGGTTCTTGGGGAGCGTTTTACCACTGGGGCAGGGCGGTTCCCTTTACGCATTGGTTCAAAGGAGCTAACACCTCAGGTTCATTTTAAGGGTTATCAGGTTCGTGGCGAGCAGGCTCCGACTTTTGAATACACCGTTAACGGTGCTTGGTTCATGGAGACGATCGAGCCAGCGGAAAAGGGGATTGGGCTCAAGCACACCTTCAAGAGCGATCCTGGACTGGTCGCACCACTGCATTTCTATTGCGACCGGAGCCAATACCTCGTCGAGGCTTCGGCGGGAGATTGGGATGGCAATTGGCTGACTCTGGATCCAGAGGTCGCCACAACCTTCACCCTTCAAATTTACCAGGAACCCTGAAAGTTGAGCTATGAGACTTTTTTACCCTTACATGTTGATCTTGATCTCAGCCCTTAGCCTTGTAAATGCGTTCACAGCGGTCAAGGCACCGGCAGGATACTTGGTTGAGACGGTGACGATTCCTGAGGGAATCACCCTGGGCGTGGGCGGTTTAGCTTTTGATCAACACGGTGTCTTGTATGTGACCACCCGAGAGGGACAGGTCTGGCGCCACAAAGGCGACCAGTGGCAGCTCTTTGCCGATGGCATGCACGAGGTGCTTGGCATTTATATTGATCAGGTCTCCGATGAGGTTTGGGTGATGCAGCGCCCTGAACTCACCAAGTTGATCGATCAGGATGGGGATGGGAGAGCTGACATTTACCGCACGGTTTCTGCTGAATGGGGATTAACCGATAATTACCATGAATACGCCTTCGGGCTGGTTAGGGATCAGGACGGGAATTTTTACGGAACCCTTAACACAAGTCTGAGCTGGGCTGGTTGGGCTGGCAGTTCCAAATGGGACATCGGGCGAGTCCACGATGGCAAGATGGGCCGTGCAGCTCGTTATCGTGGGTGGTCCTTTCGAGTCACACCCCAGGGAGAGTTCACCCCTTGGTCAATGGGCATGCGCTCCCCGGCAGGTATTGGCATGAACCGCCACGGTGAGATCTTTTACACAGATAATCAGGGTGATTGGAATGGATCATCTACCTTGCAGCAGATCACCAAGGGGCGTTTTCACGGCCACCCTTCCTCGCTCATGGATCACCCTGATTTCCAAGGCAAGGATCTCAATGCCATATCCGTGGAGGACTACCGTCAAATGCGAACGCCTCCATCGGTCTTTTTCATTCATGGTGATTTGGCAAATTCGCCTGGTGAGCCTGTTTTTGATGAAACCGGAGGCCGGTTTGGGCCATTTGAAGATCAGATCTTCGTGGGGGACCAGACCCGATCAAACCTCATGAGGATTTGCCTCGAAAAGGTCCAGGGACAGTACCAGGGAGCCATCTTCAATTTTATTGATGGCCTGCAAAGCGGTGTTGTGCGCAATCAGTTCGACAGCCAAGGCACTTTGTATGTGGGGCAAACTGGGCGAGGCTGGCGTTCTGCCGGTGAAAAAATCTTTGGGCTCCAGACCGTTCGGTGGGATCACCAGACGACCCCTGTTGAAATCCTCGCCATAGGCTTGACCCCTGAAGGGTTTGAACTGCGGTTCACCCAGCCCATGGATAGTCAGTTGCTGGCATCTACTGAGCAATATGCCATTGAGCATTGGGAATACCTTTACCGACCTGAGTATGGGTCGCCAAAGGCTGGTAAAATTCAGGCCCAAATCGAAAAAATCACCCTCAGCCATGGCGGGATGCGCGCACTTTTGCACATGCCACTCCTTGAAGGTAGGGTTTACCAAATCCAACTCAAGGGTATGCGGGCAGCAAGTGGCGGACCGCTGACCAATCCCATGGGGTGGTACACGCTAAATAAGCGACGCTTGAATGAGCGATTTTGAAACAGCGACCCTTGCTGGTTTCTAATCGATCGAAGCGTTGATGTGATGAGCCGCCTGGACGTCCTTCTCAATTTGTGTTTTGAGGGCATCAAGGGAAGGAAACCGAGACTCGTCCCTGATTTTGGCGTTGAATTGAATGCTCAGTGCTTGACCGTAAAGGTCTACCTCAACGCCAGGAAAATGGGCCTCAACTCTCAAAGATTTTTCCCCTTTCTGAAGGGTTGGGCGCCAGCCAATGTTCATAACCCCGCCGAATCTGCTTGAGGCGGTTTGACCATAGATTGCGTAGACACCGACAGGAGGCGTGACTAAACCAGAAGTATCGAGGTTGGCAGTAGGGAAGCCCAGCTGTCTACCAAGCCCATCGCCCCTGACAACCGTTCCATGAAGTAGGTAGGTTCGCCCCAAGAGTTCTCCAGCTTCCTTCAGCTGTCCATTGGCAATGAGCTGTCTGATACGCGTGCTACTCATGATCTCATCATTGTGTTCGAGTTGAGGCACTCCGATGACCTGGGCACGGTGTGACAATTGATTGAGGCAGTGACTCAGTAATTTCAGGTCACCTTTCCTTTGATGTCCAAATCGAAAAGTGTCTCCAGCCACCACTCCAATCAATGGAGAAGCATGCTTGGCCATCAGCTGAGCGAATTGACTCGCATCCAAAGCACTGAGTTCGGGCCCAAAGGGAATCATCCAGGCAAAATCGAGTCCAAGGGATTGAAACAACTGCTGCCGCACAGCATTTGGATAGATCATGGCAGGGGATTGCTCAGGACGCAGGATGCTCGAAGGGTGGTTCTGGAAAGTCAGAACCCCTGCAGCCGCATCAAGGCTCTGGGCTAATTCCAACGTTTTGCCGATGACTCGTTGGTGACCAAGATGAAGGCCATCAAACACTCCCATGGCGCATACCAGTGGGCGATTCAATGATGGGATGCGGTCAAACGTGCTGTGTCGCAGCATTGGACTAGGTGTTGGATGGCACAGCAGGGCGCGGGCGTTCGATGCTGATCAAGGATCTGGATAAGGTTGGCAAGTCCATGTCCAGCAGATCCTTCAGCGGGTTGGCTTTGGAAAGGTCGTAGTCTCCGGAGACACGTCTTCGGAGGGTTTTGAGGTAAGCCCCACATCCGATCAACTTACCGAGATCGTGGGCTATGCTGCGGACATAGGTTCCTTTTGTGCAGGCAATTTCAAAGTGGCAGTCTGGCTCCTGATAGGTGGTGACCTTGAAGTAATAAATATGAATCAGTCGAGCAGGACGCTCCACCTCAATCCCTTTTCGGGCAAGCTTATACAACGGAACGCCATCTTTCTTGATGGCAGAGACCATCGGAGGTGTCTGCATCTGGTCGCCTTTGAATGACTTGGCTAGTTCATTGATTGCATCCAGCGTTAATGCGGGCACTGGCTGTTCAGAAATGGTCTCCCCATCAATGTCGTAGCTGCTGGTTTCCCGGCCAAGAGAGATGATTCCCTCGTACACCTTGTCCTGCCCCATGAGTGTTTCCGAGAGTTTGGTTGCTTTTCCCAGAACAAGGATCAAAAGGCCCGTAGCATTGGGGTCCAGGGTGCCACAGTGACCGACTTTCTTGATGCGGAAGCGGCGTCGGACGGCATTGACGACATCATGCGAGGTCATGCCGGTTGGTTTGTCCACTAATAGGATGCCATCTGGAGCGGTATTCTTTTGCATGATTGCCCTCTGGAGAGATTATAGCTGGTTTCTGATGGCTTTGCGCAAAACGGTGATGAGCCGACGTTGCACGGTCATGGGCTTCCCCTCGATCCTTGCCCCCGAAGCAGCTTTATGTCCCCCTCCACCAAATTGGCGGGCGATGGTGTCAACATCTACCTGGGGATGTTTGGACCGCAGGCTGATGCGTGTGACTCCTGGCTCCAATTCTTCAAAAAGGCATGCTACCAGCACTGGCTCGATAGCGCGAATATGGTCAATCAAACCTTCCGTGTCGGCTCGAGTGGCTCCGGTTTTGGCGTAATCGGATTTCTTCAACCAAAGATAAGCGATCTGATTGTTTTCTGTCAGCTTGAACTGGTTGTAGACACGCTTGAGTAGACGGACCCGTGAGAGCGAGTAGGATTGGTAGACCTCATCGCAAATCATGCCTAGATTGGCTCCTTTTTCCACGAGGTGGCCAGCGGTGACAAACGTGGCTTGGCTGGTGGAGGGATACTGAAAGGAACCCGTATCGGTTGAAATAGCCGTGAAAAGGCAGTTGGCTATTTCCTTAGTCAATGGCCATTTGGCAGCCTGGATGAGCTGATAGACCATCTCTCCACTTGAGGCAGATGCCGATGCAATCCAATTGATATCACCGTATCGCGTATTACTGGGATGGTGGTCAATATTGATCAACTTCTGTCGATCTTGAATGAACGCCGCGACCTCACCTAGGCGATCATACGAGGCAGCATCCACCGCGATCACTAGGTCAAATTGATGCCCAGAGCTCGGAGGTTGGAAACGGCCTTTCGTATCCATGAACTTGAGCTTTGCCGGAGCAGGATCCTGGTTCCAGCACATGACTTCCATTCCCTGCGATTCGAGAGCCAGGGTCAGAGCTAGTTGTGAACCGATGCAGTCTCCGTCAGGGCGAATGTGACCCACAACGCAAACCTTACTAGCCCCCTTTATGATTTCTAAGATCTTGAGTGCCGTCTTAGGAGCTTCCTTCATGGTTCTAGCTCTCCGCTTTGCTCCATGTCCTCGAGGATATCAAGGACCGAGTTTCCCTGGGCAATGGAGTCATCAAAAGAGAATTTGACTTGAGGTGAGTATTTGAGTTGTACCCGGTGAGACATTTCTAATTGAATCATCCCTCGATGACTGACCAGATACTGCTCGGCAGCGATTTGTTGCTCTGTTTTGCCGATATGCCCCATGAGCACCTTTGCATGCTTCAGGTCACCCGATACAAAAACTTCATGCACCGACACCATACCGTAGGTTTCGAGAGACAGGTGCTCGCGCAGGAGATCACCAGCTTCCCGCTTGATCAGTTCACGGACTCGCTGATGACGCAGGGATTGCATTTTTGGGGCGCAATGGGGCAGGGCAGCGGAGTTCCTACTAGAGCTGCTGAGCCATCTTTTCGAGGGTGTAGGTCTCTACAATGTCCCCTTCCTGATAGTCATGGAAGCCTTCAATGCGAATACCGCATTCCATACCATTGCCAATTTCTTGGACTTCGTCTTGGAAGCGTCTAAGAGATTGCAGGATTCCTTCATATACCAGTTTTTCCTTTCGGAATAGCCTTGCCCTGGCTCGCACAACCTTACCATCGGTGACATAACTCCCTGCCACAGCGCCTCCTTTGGATAGGTTGAATACCTTTCGAATCTCAGCTCTACCTGTAATTTTTTCCTTGGTGATGGGGTCTAACAGGCCTGTCATGGCGTCCCTGACATCGTCAATCAGTTCATAGATAATGCTGTAAAGCTTGATCTGAACTGATTCACGTTTGGCTGTATCGGTCACCCCTGTGTCAAGTTTGGAGTGGAAACCAATGACGATGGCCTGCGAGGCTGCTGCCAGCATGACATCGGAATCGGTGATGGATCCCACACCACTGTGGATGACCTCTAGGTCCACCTTGTCGGATTCGATTTTTGATAAGGAGTCAACAATAGCCTCGGTTGAGCCTTGTGTGTCTGCCTTGACGACGACCTTGAGGCTTTTGGCAGAACCTTCCTTCATGGTCTTAAACAGGTTCTCCAAAGTGACCGCCTTGCGCCTTTCAGCAGTTTGCGCTTTGGCCTCGTCTTCGCGTTCTTCGGCTAACTTGCGGGCCTGTTTCTCATTTTTGACGATATTGAATTCCACCCCTGCCTCAGGAACACCATTGAGACCAAGGACCTTGACCGCAACTGATGGCTCAGCCTGTTTCAGGCGGTCGCCTTCTGCGTTGATCAAGGCTTTGACACGTCCATAGAATGGTCCACAAATCATGGTGTCCCCAACCTTCAAGGTACCTTTTCTGACAAGAATGGTTGCTGTCGGACCTCCCTGAGCCATTCCCGATTCAATCACATTCCCTGTAGCGTTGCGATTGGGGTTGGCCTTGAGTTCAAGAACCTCTGCCTGAAGCAGGATCATCTCAAGCAAAGTATCCACTCCCTGGCCCTTGATGGCTGAGACATCAACGAAAATGGTTTCACCCCCCCATTCCTCGCACATGAGACCTCGGTCCTGCAATTGCTGCCTTGCTTTCATGGGGTTAGCCGAAGGGTGGTCACATTTGTTGACCGCCACGATAATCGGAACCCCAGATGCTTTGGCGTGGTTGAGTGCTTCCAGTGTTTGTGGCATCACACCATCGTCTGCAGCCACAACTAGGATGACGATGTCGGTGACGTTGGCTCCCCGAGCCCGCATGGCACTGAATGCGGCGTGACCCGGTGTGTCCAAGAAAGTAATTTGTTGCAGGTCTTCAGGGCGTTCAGGATGTGGGAAGTGAATGGTGTAGGCCCCGATGTGTTGGGTGATTCCTCCAGCCTCCTTGTCGACAACATTGGATTTGCGGATGACATCCAACAGGGTCGTTTTCCCATGATCGACATGACCCATGATCGTGACCACGGGCGGTCGTGTATCCAGGTCCTCTTCCTTGTCACGCTGATCGAGCTTGATTTTCTCCTCAGTACGGGTAACGCCAGCTCCTTTTTCACGTTTCTCGACCTCAAATCGATAGCCGTGCTTGGCGCACACCTGTTTGGCAACGGGCTCATCAATTGCCTGGTTGACAGTGGCAAAGACGTTGAGCTCCATGAGATCAGCGATCAACTGAAAGGGCTTACGTTTGATGAGTTGAGCCAAATCTCGAATGATGATGGGAGGTTTGAGCGTGATTTGCTCGCCATCTTCAGGAACTTTGTATTTCTGGACGAATTTGGGCTTGGGTTTGAATTCCTGAGTTGGTGCTTGTTCTGCGGGTCTCGTGGTTTGGTTTGAAGGCTCCTGGCCGTCTTTTTCCCGCTGCTTACTTTTTCGTTTTAGGTCACGTTCCTTGCGCCGATCGCCAGGACGACTGCCGGCCCCTGCAGGGCGAGTTGGGAGTTGGATAAAGCCAATTTTGGCCCCGAGTTTGGGCTCGGTTGTTTCAGCTGAACTCGTTGTCTCGGTCGCCGCTTCGCTCTCAGGGGCAACATCCGGAGACCGATCTTCGACCAAGTCTTGATCGAGTTGGCTGGAAGAGTCCGTATCCCCGGGTTCTTCCTCGCTTGAACCCACTTCCGTGACTGCATCAGGGTGTGAGAGAGACTCGATGCTGGATGCCTGGGTTTCGGCTTCATTATCGGTTGAAAGGGGAGCTGGTTCTAAGTCGGATTCTGGCTCCTCTTCATGAATGACCTTGATGCCGCCAGATTCCTCCGAGGCCGGAGGGGCTTCGGCAACTACAGCTTCTTCAGTCGAAGCCGAGTCTAGGACTGGCTCGCTGACTTCAGGTTTCACTACGGTAATGCCCTCTTCGGTCTTGGGAGAGGTCACCTGTGGTTCCTCATTGGCCCCTCCACCCATCTCCTTAATGAGGTATTCGGCGGTGATTTTGTCGATGGAGCTTGAGGGAACCTTGGCATTGGAAATCCCAAGTTCTTTGGCACGCGCTATGACCTCCTTGTTAGGCTTGCCAAGTTGTTTGGCGATTTCGTAGATACGGACGGGCATAAAGTCTCTTTTTCAATCCTGCCTACCTGTTGGATGGCCGGTTGATAAAATAATTATCAGTCAATGTTATTCAGTTGAGGATTCTGCCTCTGTGGCAGCTTGTGAGGCTTTAGGGGGCTCCTCAGCGTCCGCTTCTGTCTCAGTAAGCTCCTCGGAAACTTCCTCAGCAGTTGTTGTTTCTGATTCAGTCACGCCAAAGCGTCGATTGGTTTCTGAATGGACAGCTTCCATGATAGAAGCTGCCGCCTCACCGACACCGGGGATTTCCGACAAATCGTCGAGTTCGACTGATGTGAGATCCTCCAAAGTGTGGAAACCGCTGTTTACCAGGGCTTCAGCCTGGTCATCTGAAATCCCATCGATCGCAGCAAAAGCATGAATGGCCTCAGCCACTTTCTCTTCAAATCCAAGCACCTTCTCTTCACGGGCTTGTATGTCCACGTGCCAGCCGCACAACTTGGAGGTCAGACGAGCATTCTGTCCGCGCTTACCAATGGCCAGCGAGAGTTGGTCCTCATCGACAACCACATTGAGCCGACGACGCTCCTCGTCGATGTCGATCCCCCGTAACTGAGCCGGATTCAGGGCGTTGGCCACGAAATTGGTGATGTCTGGGTCCCAGGGAATGATGTCCACTTTCTCGTTGTTGAGCTCGCGGACAATGTTCTTAACCCTCTGTCCTCTGAGGCCAACACACGCTCCAACAGGATCGACTTTACTGTCTCGGGAATAGACCGCCAATTTGGTCCTGTAGCCCGGCTCCCTTGCGATTGCCTTGATCTCAATGGTGCCGTCATTGATCTCGGATACCTCCAGACGGAAGAGCTTGATCACAAAATTGGGGTCAGCTCGGCTTAGGATAATCTCAGGTCCATAAGAACTGGTATCGACCGCCTTCACGTAACAGCGGACCCGCTCGCCTAACTGATATTCTTCGGTAGGGACTCGCTCGCGATTTGGAAGCAATGCTTCAAATTTACCTAAATCAAGGTAAACATCCGAACGCTCGAAGCGCCTCACGATACCGCTGACAATGTCGCCAGTTCGATCCTTGAATTCGCTGTAGATGAG
>JALRAZ010000459.1 GCA_023257935.1 Verrucomicrobiota bacterium | reverse complement strand
GACCAACTCGTGAAGAGGACGCTTTTGTTCCCAAACCAAATGACGAAACAAAGCGATGGTTTCCTCTTGCATGGCCTTCGCCAATTGGGGTGACCAGTGGGGGAAATACTCGGCGGAGGGGGAGAGTTGATTGAGGCGATTCAGGTTGAGCCAGTCAATCAGGAACGCTTCGGAGCGCCCTATGGCACGAGAGTCCTCAAGCATCCGGGTAACCTCTCCCTTCAGTCGGTCAGAGTCGTAGAGGAGGCCTTCCTCGGCTGCCTGAACCAGTGCTGCATCAGGGCTTGAGCCCCAGAGCAGGTAACTGACGCGATTGGCTAAAGCGTGGGGCTCCAGGGGCCATCGCGTGCCATCACCCTGCTGGCTTTCGAAACGGTAAAGAAAGCGGGGAGATTGGAGCATGGCCTCAATGACCAGCCCAATGGCTTGCTCATAACTGCCTCCTGTGGCTGCCACGCCCGTGGTGATGCCCCTCAAAGCAAAGAGTTCGTGTTCTTGAACGGGGCCTCGCAAAATCCATTTCCCCATGGATTGGATGAGGGCGCCCATGTCGTTGTCAGTAAATTTGATTTGCTTGGAAAAACGCCCAGCAAAGGCCTTGATGTCGAGTTTCTGGACAATGATCGATGCTAATTCGGCATAGGCATCGACATGCTGCAAGTCCACAGTCAGGTTGTAGGCCGTGTTGCTAAAACCATCAGCTCGGGCATCGGTTGGCAGGATATCCATAGCCTGGCTGCGAATATCTATTTGGAAAGTGGTCCCAATGGTCTGAACGTATTCCTCACGAGTCAGGCGGCGCACCCAGTTCTCCTGGTTTTGATGGCCATGGACAAAGAGCACAGGATCAATGGGGTCCAGCCCCCAGGTGGCTCCCTGTTCGATCCATCGCTTGAGCACTTGCTTTTGCTCCAAAGAAAGGGCAGGACGATCCTCAGGCATGTCATCGTGCCAGACCGATTCCCAGAGAACGCTGCCTTCAGGATCCCTGGGAAGGATCACCGCCTCGTGTTTGGAACCTTTCATCGCTGAGGCTTGTTTGGAGAGGTCCAAGCCCCCCTTGGTGTGGAAAGAGTCATGGCACTCCAGACAGTGGTTGGCCAGGATGGGGGCTACTTCTTGATCGAAGAAACGTGCTTCCGGGCTTCGAACCAGCAAAGGAGCGACGGGGTTATCTAGCGCCTGGCTTCCGGCCTGGTAGTGAGCCGCCACCTCCTGCTCATTGAGTGCCCGACCAAAGAGCGCCACAAGGTGATAAGTTCCCTTCCAGGCTCGGTTGCCATCGGATTCGTTGGCCAGACCCAGTTGCACGTTGGTTTTCCAGGCCTGCAAGGTGCCTTCATCGTGACCCTGATGGTTAAGAGCCCCGTTGATGTAAAGCTTGAGTTGCCCCTCAGGGCTTCGGGTGTAGATCACATGGGTGAGTTCTGGGCGGATGGAGAAATCCTTTGAACCCAGTGAAGGGATACCGTTGGCGTTGGTTTGGGTGGATCGACAACGGACGTCGAAAGCATCGCCATCCTGTCCCAGGGTGAAGCAGCGTTCGCTGCCATTGCGTGAGAGGGTGACAATGCGGGCCGGGCCCTTTTGTTGCTTCAGCCCAGGTGTGATCCAGGCTTCGATGGAAAAGGCATTGGCCTGCTTGATGACCTGCACCAGTTCTTCGGAAAGTGCCAAACTTTTGATTCGAGTGTCTCCGGTGACCTTGATTTGGCTGCCTTCGCGTTGTACCCGTTGCATGAGTTCAATGCGCAATGGGAGGGAAGGGGGGACGCCAGAGATATCCTGAATGATTGGGCCTGAGGGTTCGCAGAAATTGTAGAGGGCCAACAGGCCCTCCTCAGCGCGATCGGCCTTCGCCCCAAGCACCCCACCGCCTACCAGAAGCCACAGGCTTATAGTAGCCAGGCCTATGTAGGAGGAACGCCATCGGGACATAACGCTACAATAGGTTGCGGGTCATGGAGATGCAATCCTGCATTCCAACCCTGATGGCCGCTTAATCGGTGTGGCCAGCTGCCCAGCGGATGGCTTCGGTGATATGTTGACGGCCAAAAGGCGTCTCCATGGAACGCACATCATGCCCCAGTTCGGTATAAAAAAAACGACCGCCACCCTGGGTGTGCAACCATGCGATAGGATGGTCCTTGCCCATGGCCTTGCCTCCCTGCTTCTGGAAAGCTTCCCTCACAGGTTGATAGGTGGATTCATTGACCCGAAGCAGGACCTTAAATCCGGGCAAACCGGTGACGCTACGATCGTGGTTGGTCCAGTCTGCCTTGTAGAGAAACTTGCTGCCAAATCCCCGAACCGTGGGATGATCCTTCGCCTCAGCGTCGACTTCGATCAGGGCTTCCAAGTATTCCGAATCGCTGTTGAAGTCACACCCAGCCAACTGATTGAACCACTCCCATTGGGTTTGTCGCACCAGGCTCGCATGCAGGGCGACAATCCCTCCACCCCTTTCATACCATCTCTCAACCGCCTGCCTTTGTCCCACATCCAAGAGGGCAGTCATTTCCGTGCAGTTGTTGAGAACTAGCACCTTGTAGCGCGGTAGGATTTGCTTGAGGTCTGCGGCCGATTCGCTGACATCGACCTGCATCTTCAAGTCCTCTCCTAAGCGAACCAGCCAACCACTTATGGCAGCTACTTCGGGATGGCGATACCATCCTGTCCCAGAAAAGACCAACACATCGCCCAAGGCCTTGGGGCCACGATCAAATACGGGGCCCTCTTGTGCTTGGCCAGTAAGGCCCAATAGCAGGCAAAGCCCACGCATGAAACCTAGGTGCACAAGCATCCTGAGCGAATGTTTCGGGGAGGTGGATCGGCGTTGCGAATGGGTCGGTGAGGGCTGGTTTTCCATGCTTCATCATGGCGAAAGGAACCACCTCAGGTCAACTCAATTCCTCCGTTGCTGATCTTGGCAAAATTCTTGTCAACCTCTTCCACCCAACATTCGAACTAGATTCCATCGTTGAGCGTGTAATCCTACTGATCAGGATTCCACGAGCCCTCACCGCAATGATTTGTGGAGCAGGGCTAGCTGCTTGTGGTTGTGCACTGCAAGGAGTCTTCGCTAATCCATTGATTGGCCCTCAGATTATTGGAGTCTACTCAGGAGCAGCTTTTGGAGGAGCCTTAGGAATTTTAATTTCTGAGAACAGTTTCCTCACTCTCTCCTTTTCCTTTCTCTTTGGCCTAGTCGCAATGATTTTGGTTTTTGTCGTAGCCAGGGTACAGGGATACACAAGTCGGCTAACTCTTGTTCTCGCAGGAATTGTTTCGAGTAGTTTTTTTCTGGCCTTAGTCTCTATGGTAAAATTTGTCGCAGATCCAGACGACAAACTTCCTGCAATCACTTATTGGCTAATGGGGTCGTTTGCGACAGCAAGTTACGCCAAGATTCAATTCGTCGGCCCTTTGATACTGGTAGCCCTGCTTGCCTTAATTATCCTGGGATATCGCATTGATGTACTGAATCTAGGTGATGATCATGCCAAATCACTCGGGTTGAAAGTAGAACGTAATCGCTGGTCAGTCTTAGGCTTGGTGACAGTCATTTGTGCAGGAGTAGTATCTGTTGCAGGAGTCGTCGGCTGGGTTGGGCTTGTCGTACCTCACATTGCAAGAAACTTCTCAAAATCCAATCATTTCTCTCTATTGATCGTTTCTGCATTCATCGGAGCTTATTACATGATGATCATTGATTATCTTTGCAGAGGACTAAGTTCAATGGAGATTCCTCTCGGAGTAATCACGGCGCTGATTGGTGCTCCTTTTTTTGCGTACCTATTGCGGCGCAGGCTAGGATCCTAAGTGCATGAGGGCAACTTGCTAACAGTCTCAAATCTAACTGTACAAAGGGGGAAGAAAAGACTGATTGAGAACTTGGACTTTGAACTTCCGCAAGGGTCTTGTCTCGGTGTGGTTGGCCCCAATGGAGTTGGCAAGAGTTCTTTACTACGAGTACTGGCAGGGCTTGATGATCCAGCATCTGGAAGTGTGGTCGTGAGTGGTACCGTTGCCTACTTGCCTCAGGATGTGAATCTGAAGAGTGACTTAAACGTACTTGAGATGGTGTTGCTAGGGCGTGCTAGATATCTCAAATGGTACCAACAGCCAAATTCTATAGATCGTACAGAGGCAAAAAAATGGTTGGAAATGGTGTCGCTCGAGCATCTGGCAACAGCCTCTTTCATGACACTAAGTGGAGGCCAAAAGCAATTGGTCTTGATTGCACAGGCCCTCACCTCTGACTGCGATCTACTCATCTTAGACGAGCCGAGTTCTGCACTAGATCTTCAGAACCAGGAAAAACTATTTGCAATTTTAAGTGAATTGCAGGATGTAAACTCCCTCACAGTTGTATTTTCTACACATGATCCAAATCAAGCTTATCATCACTGTGAGCAACTCATGATGTTAGGTTTTGGACAGCAGCAACATGGACAATGTAAAGCAATTATGAACGTAAGTTCTCTAAAAGAAATTTATAAAGTTAACTTTGAGGAGGTTGAATGGAAAAGCAATAACTTAAAGTATTTTATTCATGTACCAACAACTAGATTCAACATCTGAATCTAATTCTTATTAGAATCTATCTTATGTAAGATAGAAGTTAGAGAAATTCTCCTTAAGAGGTAGAAATGCTGCGATTACTAGTACTGTTATTCTTTATTTTTCCTTTCTCTAGTTTTGCACAGAAAAATGTTGTAGTCGCTACTTCTGCCGATCCAGGCCATTTAAATCCTGGGATAACAACTGGATATAACGTGCACGTATTTGCAGATTCAATCTACAGTGGCTTGGTTATGCTAGATCAGTCTTTGCAACCCTCACCTGACCTGGCAGAGTCATGGCAAATTGAAGACAACTCCAAAACTTACCGTTTCTTTCTTAGAAAAAATGCCCGATGGCATGATGGAAAGCCTGTTACATCCAAGGATGTGAAATTCACTTTTGAAAATGTTCTCTTCAAGTATCACTCAAGAACAAAAGCGGGTTTGTCAAAAATTGTCACCGAAATCCAAACTCCTACAGATTATGAAGTTGTCTTCAAGCTAAGCAGCTCCTACGGCCCCATGCTTTCGAGATTAGACGTAACAGAGGCTCCAATCCTTCCTGCCCACATCTTTGGTAATGGTGATGCTAATGACCACCCTGCCAATCTAAATCCAGTAGGCTCAGGTCCATTCAAATTCGTAGAGTACCGTAAAGGGGAGTATGTAAAGCTTCAAAAGAACGAAAACTA